>JACIWY010000318.1 GCA_014360745.1 Chloroflexota bacterium | reverse complement strand
GAAGGCGATCCAGGAGCTTGTCCGCGTGACCAAGCCGGGAGGCCTCCTCTTTCTCAGCGCCAAGAGCTTGTGGGGCACGGTGCACGAATTCCTCCCCCATATCTTGCGCGTAGACCCCAGGCTGAACCAAGAGATCGTAGACACCGGTAATCTGGGACCGGATAAGGTGGCCGTCGCCTCGCGGTTCTGGCACGCCTACCGGGCCGATGAATTCAAGGCGTTCATCGAGAGCGCCGGAGCCGTCGTGCAGCTCATGTCGGCCAGCGGTTGCCTAACCTCGACCTGGAAAGATCTTCTCAGCCTATGGCGCGAGGACGAACGTATTTGGAAACACCTGCTCGATTTAGAGATTCAAGCTTGCCGTCAGCCCGGTTGCCTGGATATGGGCACGCATATCATCGCCGTGGCCCGCAAGCCGGATTAGGACCTAAAGGACAGGGGGGATAAGGGGGCGGGTAAAGGGACGCCCTTGGAGCTCATACCAACGGGTAGGGGACATTGCGCCAGCCGCGACGCGGCCGCGGAAAGGCCTTGGAGCGCAATAGGTCTTCGATCCGCGAACCAAAGATCTTGATTTCGCCGCGATCGAGCAGATGTAACAGGGCACGGGCAAGGGGCGAGCGCGCATTCATCGCTTGCTCTCTTAGCAAGGCCAAGTCCTTAAGCAGGGTCTCCGCGATTGGCTGGCCGGCGTAATCCCAAATCACCGTGCGCAGTTTGTAATCCACATGGAAGGTGAGCCCATGATCGATGGCCCAAATGCGGCCGTCTCGCCCCTTCATCACATGGCCGCCCTTGCGATCGGCGTTGTTGACGATATAGTCGAATAAGGCCAGCCGGCGGAAAGTTTCTTCGTGGGCAGGATCCTCGCGTAGAGTGAAAAAATGTTCGTCCCAATCCGTTTCGATGAACAATTGTACTGTGCCGATTCCCTCAGGCCCCTCGCGCAACACCACGGGGGGGATGTCCGGCCAGCCGAGGTATTGGCTTACCACATAGGCCGCGACCTCGCGTCGGCAAAGCGTGCCGGCTTCAAAATCCCATAGGTAGCGCTCGCCCCGTGAGGGCTTGTAGACGGCCAACGCCTGCAGCTCGGCGTCTTGGACGCTGACCAGAAAGGTATAGTTAGAGCTCCACGGCACCATACCTTGCAGGGTGATATTCCCCCGTCGGAGGAGCTCTACGACCCGCGCCATCGACACAGAGACGGGTTCGGGCATCGCGGGCGAATCGGGAGGCGAGGTCGAATCGTCGCCTGCGGAGGGATCGGGCTGTTCGGCATTTGGCTTGTGGCCGTCGGCCGGCGTCACATCGGTTGCCCCTTATTGTGGCCGTTGCTCCGTGGGCAGAAATGCCCCTCGGGGTCTATGGGCTGATGGCACAACGGGCAGATGGGCCGCCCCTGAGCCACCACGTCTTTGGCACGGCGACTGAGCGCGCGCATCTGCCCTGGGCTCACCCATAGACGGGCCATGCCGGGCTCCTCTTCTTCGGAAAGAGGAAAGCCCTGCACTACCAACACCATCATGCGTGAGGTCTGATCGAACCCCAAGCCGATCTGGCCCACGACGAACGTCGGAAACTCGGCTTCCTGCTCATCCAGCTCGGGCAACTCGGGCTCTTCCGCAGCCGAGGTAGGACGAACTTCTTGCTGCTCCAGCTCTTCGAGGATCCTATCTATCCCATGGGCCAGAGCAGCCACTTGCTCTTTTTCCATTTTGAGGCTAATCGTCCGCCCTTCGCCACTTACCTGCAAAAAGAAGGTACGATGTCCCGGGCGCCCTATAGACCCTATGGTAATAGAAGAAACTGGATTAAACTCGTATAGCTCGGGCGACATAACTGGCGTTCCTCGCTGGCCTATACCCATCGAATGTAAAGATACTATAGCCCGTACCCGCTGAACGGTCAATTTGCGGATCGAAGGCAAAGCTCTTCTGCATCACAAAAGCGCGGGGCGCGAGTCAAGTCAGAGGTTCGCGCCCCGACGCGGATGACCGGCTTTCTGCTCCTCAAACGCCTTTTCGGCCAGAAACCGTTCTGCTTCGATCGCGGCGGCGGCTCCTGTCCCGGCGGCGACGATCACCTGCCGGAACCAGGGATCTTGGACATCGCCGGCGGCAAAGACGCCTGGGACGTTTGTGCGCTGCCGCTTGTCCGTTACGATGTAGCCGTTTTCGTCCAGGGTGAGCTGGCCGCGAAAGAGTTGGGTATTGGGGACAAGGCCGATATAGATGAATACGCCGTCGCAAGCGATCTCCCACGGTTCGCCCGTGAGCACATTGTGCCCGCGGAGGCCCCGGACAGCTTGATCGCCGACGATCTCATCCAAGACGGTGTTCCACACGAAACGCATCTTGGGGTTAGCCCGTGCCCTTTCTTGCAAAAGTGCCGAGGCACGTAACCGATCTCGACGATGGACGATGATCACCTCCTTGGCCAGGCGCGTCAGATAGAGCCCTTCGTCCAATGCGCTATCTCCTCCGCCGACCACGACGACGGTCTTGTCGCGGTAAAAGTAACCATCGCAGGTGGCGCAATAAGAGACACCCCGCCCGACGAACTCGCGCTCGCCGGGGATGCCCAATCGGCGGGGGGCAGTGCCGGTGCAGATGATCAGGCTCCTGGCGTGATACACCGGCCCGTAGGTAGTGACGACGAAGGGGTAGTGGCCTAAATCGACCGCGGTGACCTCCTCATAGGCGATCTCGGCGCCAAAGCGAGTGGCCTGGGCCATGAACTGTTGGGCCAGGTCTGCGCCGCTGATGCCCTCCGGAAAGCCCGGATAATTTTCCATTTCGCTGGTGCTCGCCGTCTGCCCGCCGAGCGAGGGCCCCACGAGGATCAGCGGCTTGAGCAACGCACGGCCACCGTATAGGCCCGCGGTAAGCCCCGCCGGGCCGGCGCCGATAATGAGCATATCCCGCTCGATATTCTCTACCTCTTGGCCGGCACGGCGTTGAAGGCGCGAGAGATCGAGCGAGAAGGGAACCTCTGTCATTCTTTCCTCCTAAAATCATGATAATAGCAACGATCGCTTCAGTTCCATGTTCCTCACATCTGCCTCGATTGTACGGTTGGCGTGCGGAGTGTCAAAGTGGGGAATCGAAAAGGTGATGTCCCTATACTCCTGTAAAAACAGACGGCGTGAGGTAGAATGGTTGTGCTGAGCAACCATCAATCCGCCCACAGGGCAGAAAGGAACCTCACGCCATGGCAAGAATACCACCCGGCCAGAAGATCCGCCAGCGGCTGGGCATTAAGCCGGGGGAGAAGATGATCTTGTAAAAGCCGATTCTCATCCTCAAGGGCTCAAACCGGCGCCCCGCCAGCCCTATTGCGATGCGCTGAACTTGTACGCGACGTCCTCATCGGACTTACGCCCTGGCCCATGAGATCGTCAGCTATAATCGGCATTTCGATGGCCTCGAAGGGGTCAAGTGCTCGGAGCCGTAAAGTGGCGTGTGCCCTGGCAGAGTCGTTGACAGGGCCGACCACCGATGGTATAACCGGCACCTGCCGAGGACGCTGTACCGATTGTTCGAAGAGCCGAGGAGGTCACAGGCATGCGTTTACACTTTGATCAACAGGATTGGGAGCGACTTGCCGCGGATTTCGACGCCTGGTGGGCACATGAACTGGATCGCCCCTTGGTGCAGGTGATGGGCAAAGTCTATGATCCAACGGTGGAGTACCCCGCGTGGCCCAAATTCACCAGCAATTACCCGGCGGACATGTCGGCGGAAGCGGTGATCCAGGCTATCACGCTGGACTTGGAGGCGACCCGCTATTACGGCGATGCCTTTCCTCGCTGGTGGGTGAATTTCGGCCCCGGTATCGTGGCCGGTTTCTTGGGCGCCAAGGTTCACAGCGTGCCCGAGACGGTATGGTTCTCGCCTAAGGAACTCAAGCCCGCCCAAGAGCTGCATTTTGAATACGATGCGGACAATCCTTGGTGGCTGCGGGTGCAAGAGCTCACGCGAACCGCGGTGGAAGCCTGGCAGGGGCTTGTACAGGTAAGCCACACCGATTTGGGCGGCAACCTCGACATCATCGCCTCTTTTCGGACGACGGAAGGGTTGCTCTATGACCTCCATGACTGCCCGGAGGAGGTCGATCGCCTGGTGGGCGAAGTGACCCGCCTGTGGCTCCGCTATTACGACGAACTAGATGCCATCATCCGCCCCACCTGCCCAGGGACGACGCCCTGGGCGCCCATCTGGTCGCGGGGCCGGAGCTATATGCTGCAATCCGACTTTGCCTACATGATCTCGCCGGCCATGTTTGAACGTTTTGTATTGCCCGATTTACAGGCCTGTTGTGACCACTTGGATCACGGCTTCTACCATTTGGACGGCGCCGGGCAGATCCCCCACCTGGATTTGTTGTTGGGCATCGAGCGGCTGCGAGGCATCCAATGGGTGCCGGGAGACGGCGCCCCGCCGCCCCATGAATGGCCCGGCCTGCTCCAACGCATCCGCGACGGGGGCAAACTCTGTCAGCTCTATGTCAGCGCCGAGGGCGCGCTCTCGATCGTCAAAAGGCTGGGCGGCAAGGGCTTTTTGCTCACCGTGCAAGACGAGATGACCGAAGAAGAGGCCCAGGCCTTTTTGAAACAATTGGCCCGCAAAGATCTCGCCCGATAGGAACGTTCATTCCTAGAGCACCAAGGCGATAACGGCCTTGAGGCTCGTCCCTGAGGGCAAGGTCCCACAT
>JACIWY010000317.1 GCA_014360745.1 Chloroflexota bacterium | reverse complement strand
ATCAGCTCGACCTCTATGATCTTCATGGTAACCTCCCGCTGTATAAGCTTGGGCGCCGAATGTCGGCGGTGTGGTCATTCTATGTGCTGCCCGAGCGCCCTGCAAACGGCACGGCGCACAACATCTCCGGAGCACGGGGCTCCCGCCCCATATATCCTGGCGGACGGAGACGTTCGCGTTCCCACTCTACAAATAGCTCTTTGCGGGGTAGGGGCCTTGCACACAAAGGGCGTTTCGCCTCTTGAGGCAGATGGGCGTACAATCTGGTTCACCCGGTCGGCAACATCATGGGCTTGTGCCGACAAATGCTCACAAACTTATCGTCGAAGGAGTTCGCCATGATCAAGATCGCCGAAGCCTTACCGCCCCATCCCTCGCCCCTGTGGCGTATGGTTAAGCAGTGCGGCGTGGATCACGTCGTCGGGGGCATGGACTTTTCTGCAGGCCTGAACGTCGACAAGGATCGTCTGCCTTGGGCCTTTATGCCCCTACTGCGCGTGAAAACCGCCTACAAAGATTTCGGCTTTACACTGGATGTCCTCGAAAGTCGGCCGCCGCTCAATAAGGCCAAACTAGGCTTGCCCGGGCGCGACGAAGAGATCGAGACGGCCATCGAGCTCATTCGCAACATGGGCCGGCTCGAGATCCCCTGCTGGTGCTACGAATGGATGCCGGTGCTGAACTGGACGCGCACCTCGACGACGATCCCTACTCGTGGCGGGGCGCTGGCCACGGGGTTTGACAACGAGCTGATGAAACGCGCGCCCCTCACCGAATACGGCGAGGTGAGCGAGGAGCGGCTGTGGGAAAACCTGGACTATTTCCTCAAGGCGGTAGTGCCGGTGGCCGAGGAGGCCAATGTCCAGCTCGCCATGCACCCCGACGATCCCCCGCTTTCGCCGATCCGTGGCTTGGGGCGCATCATGCGCAGCATCGAAAACTATCAACGCTTGCTGGACATGTACCCCAGCCCGATGAACGGCATCGCCCTTTGCCAAGGGAACTTTGCGCTTATGACCGACGACCTGCCCGGCGTCATTCGCCACTTTGGGCAACAGAAAAAGATCTTTTTCGTGCACTTTCGCGATGTGCGCGGAACCCCGGAAAAGTTTGTCGAGACGTTTCACGATGACGGCAAGACCGATATGCTGGAATGCATGCGCGCCTACCGCGACATCGGCTTCGAAGGCGTCCTGCGACCCGATCACGTACCCACTATGGAGGGCGACAGCAACGACCGCCCAGGCTATTCCTCCATCGGGCGGCTGTTCGCTATCGGCTATGTCAAGGGGCTGCGCGAGGCGGTCTACGGGCAAAAGTACGAATAAAAACACAAAAGCGGGGCCAGCTCTTATGGGTTGGCCCCATTCCCCATCCCCACCTGTTCACCCACGATCGCGGGCGCTTATCTAGCGCTCACCTTTGATCATGCGCAGCGTGCCGTTTGCCGGCAAGGGGATATCCTCCCATGTCCGCCCCTCGCCGTTAAACTGCGGCAACCAGGGCGCCAAGGCCTCGAACATCTCGTCGCACATCCGCCACACCTCATCAGGGTCACACACGGCGCCGGTCAGCGGATCGTGCAACACGGCCAGCTTTACCAGCTCGCGGTTTCCGGTCAGGGCGGCCTCCACGGCCATCTCTTGCACATTAATGCTCACCCGACAAGTCGCCGCGCATTGCATCGGCAGCGGGCCCGTCCAGGCCGGCGAGATGCCATTGCGATCCACGTAACAGGGCAGTTCGACAGTGCAGCCCTCCGGCAGATTGGTAATTAACCCCGTGTTGCCCACATTGAAATGGCCGCGGTAAATGCGCCCCGTCTCCAGCGCTTCGATAATATAAGAGGCGTGTTCCGTCGTGCGCTCGCCGAGCTTGATGTATTCCTTCTCGCCGCTCATCCATAACGGATAGTTCTCTCGATACTCGTCTCGGCTCGCACGACAATGATTCAGATACCCCGCCGTTCGCCCACCGATCCACGTGCCGGGATAGATCCACTTGCCGATCTCATCCGGCCGCTTGCGATACCAGGGCACATACTCGCTCAGATGGCCGTTGGATTCGGTGGAAAAGTAGCCAAACCGCCGCAGGATATCGATGCGCACCGGCTCTCGCTCGGCGATCTCGGGGTTGCTCTCCATCGCCTCCAACAATTTGCCGGTCATATCCACGCCCTTGTGGGTGATCTGGATATACCAGGTCTGATGATTGATCCCGGCGCAGACGAAATCGACCTCTTCTTTGGGCAAACCCAAGGCCTTGGCGATCAACTCGTGGCCACCCTGCACGCCATGGCACAAGCCCACATAGAACACGCCGCCGGCACGGCGCACCGCCCAGCTATTCATCGCCATCGGATTCGAGTAGTTGATGAACAACGCCCGTGGCGCCACCTCACGCATGTCTTGGGCAATATCCAACAACACGGGAATGGTGCGCAACGCGTAAAACACGCCTCCCGGCCCCAGCGTGTCGGCCACACACTGATTCACGCCATATTTGAGCGGGATCTCGACATCGTAGCTAAAAGCCTCCAGCCCGCCCACTCGCACAGTGGAAATCACATAGTCCGCGCCGGCGATCGCCTCGCGCCGGTTCAGCGTGGGCACGATGGTGGCCGGCAGATCGTTATCCGTGATCATTTTGCGGCACAGGTTGGTCACCATCTCCAAGCTCTCTTCCGAGAGATCCATGAAGCGAAACTCGGTATCGCGCAACTCTGGCACGGCCAGGATGTCCATTACCAGCTTGCGCGTGAACCCGACGCTCCCGGCCCCGATCATGGCCACCTTGATCATAAAGACATCCTTTCCTGCTCTTTCTAGCTTCTAAACTCCGCCAGCTCCTCCAAGGTCTTGGGCCCTTCTCGCGCAATATATGCCGAATCCCCGGCGCAGGTCACGAACAGAAAACCGCGCTCGATCCAGGGACGCCCGTTCAGACCGCCAGCGATGCCCGGGATCTTGCCCGTCTTTTTGCAGGCCTCGAGCACGCGCATGATCGCTGCCAGGTGCTCATCGCGCTCCTTCTGCGTGCTCAGGCTGAGCCCCATCGTAGCGGCCAGGTCGCTGGGGCCGATCCAACAACCATCGACGCCGTCCACGGAAAGGATCTCTTCGGCATGCTCCACTGCCGTGATTGATTCGATTTGCACGGCCAAAAAGACCTCCTCGTTGGCCCTGTCCAGGTAATCCCGACCCAGGAAACTGGCCCCCAAAGGCCCCTTGGAACGCCCACCGCGCGGCGGGTAACGCATAGCATAGGCCGCGGTTTCGGCATCGGCTCTGCTGTTGACCAACGGCACCACAATGCCCATCGCGCCCCGATCCAGCAGGCGACCGATGGCGGTAAAGTCGTTCCCCCGCACGCGGGCCATCGGCACGGCTTCCCCCAGGCAGATCATGTGGAATGCCTGCATCGTCGTGTCGTCATCCCAGACCCCGTGTTGGTTGTCTACCAGTACAAAGTCATAGCCCATCAGCGAAAGCATCTCCGCGGCCAGCGGCGACCCCAGGCCCGCCGAAGCCCCGAGAGCGGGCTTGCCGGCGCGCATCTTGGCGAGAGCGGTGTTCTTTTTCATCGCGTCCTCCTATTCGCAGATTGTCGTTTGCGACACGCCCCCTACTCCACAACGATCAACTCGGGGACACACACATCATAGCGCAGTCTCTTTCAGATCACAATCGGCTTCCAGACCACGTCAACTTTTATGGCATCCATCTCCGATCTCCTCCACCTCCGCCACGCGGGCGAATTCTTCCCGCAATTGCCTATACGCCCGATCCACTTCCTCCGCCTTGGCTGCCAGATTCCTCAAGTGCGTATCATAGAGCACCCGCCAGGCCTGGTCCACCGCAGTGAACCGCCTGGCCAGGGCCTGCAAGTCTCGCTGCACCGCCCGCGCGTTCTCCGAAAGATGCCGCGCATGCACCCCTGCCTTGATCAACTCGAGCTTGTGCGCCAACGTCAGCGGCGACACCACCTGCACTCCTCGTCGGGCGTGGTTACGCAGCAGATCATAGCCTTCCTGGACGAGAAAATAGTACACCGCCTCGGATGGGATATAGGCAAAGGCAAATTCGGCCGATCCCTTTTCCGGCTGCACATAGTCTTGGGCGATCTTGGTCAAATGCCCATCCACGTTGCGCAGAAATTGCCGCTTGAGACGATCAACCTGAGCGGTATCAACTTCACTATGGCTTAGCGCCTCCGCCAGGCGTCGATAATTGTCCAAGGGGAATTTGCAGTCGATGCAGATAATGCCGGCGGAGGAACGAATCGTCGCATCGGGAATTTTGCCGTCGAACGTCCGCTGGCGTATGGCATACATGTCGGGGGGAAGCTGATCGGATAGCATCGTCTCCAGGGAGGTCTCTCCCAGGGAACCGCGCTCCGTCGGCGTGCGCAACAGCAGCTCAAAGGAACGGTAGCTCTCGGCGATGCGCCGCGCTTGCTCTTCGATCGCCACTATCCGTTCGCCCAGGCCCAGGGCAATCCAGGTGCGCGACAGAGCGGATTCGATCTCGCGCACATCCACTTGTCGCGTCTTCCAGATGAGCACCCCTAGGGCCGCCAGGGCGACCAGAATGAGCGTGAGCATAACTTCTATCATGATCCCCACCTCACAGGGCAGATAAACCGGGGCGAAAGGTTGCCGACCACCATCTTAAAGTAGAGTGCCCTGGGGATCAAGCCCCTGTGCCGCCGACCCGTCGC
>JACIWY010000316.1 GCA_014360745.1 Chloroflexota bacterium | reverse complement strand
TGGCCTTGTCCTTTTGCGATGGATACACGCATCCCCATGATACACGGCCCGGCTCGGAGGGCCAAGCAGAGCAATCGCACACCCACTATTTTGCCAGTGGGGGGCTGTTTCACACTTGGCCTATTTGGAGCCGCCTTTTGCCTCAAGTGGGCACTAACCTGGCGAGAGATTGATGGACGAATTGACCGGAAGAAGCGGCTTGGCTAAAGTAGCTTAACTAAATCGCAAGAGATTTTCGAGCAACCATGTGTACATGCCGGAGGTTCTGATGAAACTTGCCCACGACATGCTCACTCATGGCGTCAATATCGTCTGTGCACAACATGAGGGAAAACGCGGCGGGCTGGCAGTAGCCTGGGCCACGCAGGTCGGCACCGACCATGTGCTCATCTGCGTCGGCGCCCAGAGCTATACACGCGAGTTGATCCTGGGATCAGGGGCGTTCGGCCTGAGCGTGCTACGTGCCGATCAGCTCGAAGTGGCGCGTTGGTTCGGAACCCAATCCAGCCACCATGTCGATAAACTCGCCCAGGTCGCCTATCACCTAGGCGAAACCGGCTCGCCACTATTGGACGATTGCGCCGTCAACCTTGATTGTCGCGTGGTCGAGGTGCACGACTTTCGTCGCGAAAAATTGATCATCGGCCAAGTTGTCGGCGCGCGGCTGGCCGAAGAACCGTTCGAGCCGCTCATCTATCGCTCGAAAGACTATTGAATTGCACCTTCGACACGCAATAGCGTGGGCACAAGCCGAGGACGGCTCGCCCGCCAAGCTATTATCTCGCGCGACAAAAGACTCGGGCGCGAGGCTCAAACGGAACCTCCGCATCCAGCGGGAAAATCGGCCGACGCACGACCTTGTGCCCTAACGAGCGCAGATTGGCCGAGGTGGAGCCTTTCGCGTCGACATTGAGGTCCCGCGCCGCCCACTCGTCAAAATACTCGTAGCGACAATGGGGCGACTTGACCACAACGGCATCAAAACGCTTCGGATCTAGGCCGTGCCCCCAAAAGAGCGAGCGGTCGGTGAGGCTCACCGAGCGCGACGTGGCCACCACGGTGATCGACCCGCCCGTTGCGGTCGCGATCTCCAGCACGGCGGTGGGGCCGGCGTCGGTCCAATTGCCGCTGTACTCGGCGCGGTAGCGGCCGTCGGAAAGCATCTTGACATAGGCGGCCACCTTCAGCGGCGTAAAGCGCGGATCGAGGCTGCCGCCGAGGGTCGTCTCGATGGTGGCGCCAATACCGGCCATCATCGCTCGTTGCACCGCGGGCTCGTCCACAATGGGCGCCAGCGCAGCCTTGGTATAGCCCTGGCGCAGCAGTTCGGCGATGATCTCGTTGCTATCGCCCGAGGCACCCGAACTGGTGGCGTCGGCGGCATCGGTGAGGATCGTCGTCCCCTCGCTTTCCTGGGCGACGCGCACCGCCTCGGCCAACGGCACCAGCGGAGCTTGGAGCTTTTCGCGCACCGCCCAAAAACCCCGTGCCATCTCGAGCGCCGCCTCCTTGGCGCGCTGCTCGGCGTCGGGCGCGGCGTTCAAGTCGACGGTGACGATGGCGTTGGAGCCCAGCTCGGGCACGTCGGTGAAGGGGTTGCCGATGTTGATCGCGGCAGCCAGCCCCCACGGCTCGCGCTCGATGGCCTCCGCTTGGCGCACGAATTTGCCCAGCAAGCCGGTCTCGGTCTTGAGCTCGTTGCCGCGCACCAATGCCGGGATGTAGACCTTGGCCGTGAGCGGCTTCGCACCGCTCAGAATGCGCAACAGCAACCGCGCCGCACGCTCGCCAGTGTCGTA
Source organism: Chloroflexota bacterium (assembly GCA_014360745.1). Lineage (GTDB taxonomy): Bacteria > Chloroflexota > Anaerolineae > UBA1429 > UBA1429 > JACIWY01. The sequence continues at coordinate 2,936 of JACIWY010000316.1, read as the reverse complement.
AAAATCAACATGCGGATAAGTGTGGAACATGGTCATGCCGTCGACATGCTGCATCATCCGCTCGGTGACTATGGCGTGCAGATCGAGGGAGATGACTATGGGCACCTCCTCGCCGAGGATTTTGCGCGACTCTTGGAGCAAATAACCTTCGGGGTCCGGCTCATCCGTGGAGGCCATAGCGCCGTGCAAAGAATAATAAACGCCATCGATGGGGCCATTGCGGGCAGCCTTACGCACGGCGCCCAGGAACTCGTCGGCGATGCGCTCGAAATCGGGCCCGGCGAGGGTCCCGGCCGAGGTCCGCGAACGCGCCCCGTAGGTGGGGACCACTTGGACCCCCGGCGCGGCGGCGAACACACCGAGAGCACCGGCCATCTCACCGCGGCCGCCTCGATGGAAGGCGAGCAGGTCGTCGCCCCACAGGATGGTGAAATCCTCATAATGGCTGAGCACCGGGTTAAAGGATGATATTTCTTGCTTGCACTCACCAACAAGAATCCTCATAGCGACCCTCCCTACGAAAATAACGATCATTAACTTCGGGCCAAGCCTTGCGCCACCACCTGGAGCGCTTGGTATGACAAGACGGCATTCGTTCCTCGCAGTGCCTTTGCAGAGCATGGAGGCTCGAAAATAAAGGGTGTTCTCACGTGCGATAGTGCGCGTTAATGTCCACGTAAGCATGCGAGAGGTCGCTGGTCCACACCGTGGCCTCCTCCGCGCCCAAGCCCAGGTCGATGCGAATGGGAATATCGGTTTGGGCTAAAATTGCGCTTGCGCGTGCTTCGTCCACTTGATACGGCCCACCGTTGCGCACCAACTCCAGATCTCCAAGCCAGACCCTCACCTTGTTTGGCACGATCTCCACCCCACTATAGCCCACGGCGCAGACGATGCGCCCCCAATTGGCATCCTGGCCATAGATAGCGGTCTTGACCAGCAGCGATGTAGCCACCGACATGGCTACCTGTTTGGCCTCGGCCCTGCTCCGCGCGCCCCCCACGGTGATCTCGACAAAGCGCGTGGCCCCTTCGCCATCGCGCACCAACCCCTGCGCCAGAAAGGTGGCCACCTGGGTGAGCGCCTGACAAAAGTTCTGATAGGCGGGCGAGCCCTCCTGCACGATAGGGGGCATATCGGCCTGGCCGTTGGCCAACAACGCCACGGTGTCGTTGGTGCTCATATCCCCGTCCACCGTGATCATGTTAAAGCTGACCTCGGTCGCCTCGGCCAACGCCTTTTGCGCCAACGGCGCCGTGATGGGAGCGTCGGTGACAATGAGGCTGAGCATGGTGGCCATATGAGGGTGGATCATGCCGGCCCCTTTGGCCATGCCGGCGATGGTATATTCGCTCCCCCCAACCCGAACCCGCACGGCGACCTCTTTGGGGCGCGTATCGGTGGTCATGATGGCTCGCGCCGCCCTATGCCCTCCTTCCAATGTCGAGTCAAGCGCCTGGGCGGCAGCGAATAGGCCCGATTTGATCTTGCTCATGGGCAACAGTTGTCCGATCACGCCGGTGGACATGACCAACACATCGTCTCGACCGATGCCCAATAACTCGGCGGCGATAGCCGCGGTCGCCTCGGCATCGCGCATCCCCTGTTCACCGGTGCAGGCATTCGCGCAACCGCTATTGATTACGACCGCGCGCAGCCCAGCGGGGTTCGCCCTCACCACGCGCTGATCGTAAAGCACGGGCGCGGCTTTAAAGGCGTTGGTGGTGAACAGCGCGGCGCCCGCGCAAGGGTGCGCCGAGTAAACCAGCGCCAGGTCTAGAGCGCCGTCCTTTTTAAGTCCGCAGGCGACGCCCGTGGCCTGGAACCCGGGCACCGACGTGAGCGCCCCCCCTTCGACGAATGTGATCTCGACAGCGGTCATAAGCACTCCCCTTAGCCACAAGAATGGAATGGCGAGATTTGCTGGTCACACAACGTCGGCGAGTATAGAGATGGCTCCTGATCCTGTCAATCGGCGTTTATCTCACGCCATAGATGCGGGCCAGGTTCTCGCCCAAGATGAGCCGCTCCGCCTCATCGCCCAAATTCAGCCGGCGAATGCTCTCCAAGGCGAGGTCGGGCCAGATAGAGGGGCCGTTCGAGCCAAAGACAATCCTCTCCGGCCCAAGCTCCTCTACCGCCTTCCGGACGAAAGCCGGCTCCATGGCGACGCGCGTCGTGCCCAAGTAGAGGTTGGAATATTTTCGCGCGGCCTCCACCGCCGCGGCCGTATGGCCCGGATAGCCCATGTGATCCATAATGATCGGCACCTCGGGGTAGCGCGCTGCTACTTGGGCGATCTCTGTGGGGTGACAGGGCGACCCACCGGAATGGATCGTCACGGGGATGCCCAACTCGCGGGCCTCGCGCATCAGCGGATCTACCACCGCGCTGTCGATAAAATAGCGCTGGATCACGGCCATGAGCTTGAGCCCCCTCAGGCCCCATTCCTTTATCGCTCGACGCAGCTCCTCTACCGCCTCCCCGCCATAGTTTGGGTTCACGCAGGCGCAGCCGATCAAGCGCTCCTGTCCCTTGATGGCTCGGGCCAACCCCTCGTTGTCGCAACGCTCTTGGATCTGGGGCATCACCACCGCCATATCGATCCCCGCCCTGTCCTCCAGGGCCAGGATATCCTCCACGGTGTAGCCCGGTGACAAATAGATTTCAAAGTCCATGCGCATCGTCATGACCTCCTGCTAGGCCCTTTTTAAAGGCGTTACGCCCAGCTCTCTTCCCAACGCCTCGAGCGCGGACACATCCTCCTGAGGCAACGCGATACCGTGTTCGAGTTGCTCTTTCTTCTTGAGCCACTCCAGCTCCCCCGGCAGGTAGACGCGCTCGAACCCCGGGCGAGGTGTAGAAGCGCGAATGGTGCGTATTTGCCGGTCGATCTCGGCCTTGAATTCGTCCAGAGGGCGAAAGCTGGCGACGCG
>JACIWY010000315.1 GCA_014360745.1 Chloroflexota bacterium | reverse complement strand
TCCCCGCCGTTTCTTGGAGGATGTCGAGGCAGCGCTCGACTCCCTCGTCAAAGACACTGTGCGAGCCGAGTTGAACCCCCATAAACTTGGCCATTGCAAGCTCCTTGAGAGTAGAGTATAGAATTGAATACTCAGGTTAGCCGCCAGGTGGCGATCTTTTTAGCGCCCAGTGTGTAGGCGAGGCGCCCATCCCCGAAGGGGAGAGCTTCGCCCAGGGGCACGCTCTCCAGGTTTACCGGCGTGGCCAGCGTGTAACGCCGCGCCGCGCCGGCCAGCTCGCCCAGGCATAGCTCGCCCTCGATCTCGGCCTCGGTCGGATTGAAGAAGCGAATCTCTAACCCCGTGCCCACTGCGCGGACGCTGCTGAGCACCGCCGGGCCGGAGAGGCTGAGAAAGGAGGCCTGAAGCGGCAAGCGCGCTGCACCGCGTTGCAAGCGCAGGTCCTTGGCCAGCAACTGGGCGTCACGAGGTCCGGCGTTCAAGCGTTGGCCATGCTCCGTCAGGGCTGTGCGGTCGGGCGGCGCCGCCAGGGGCACGATGTCGTAACGGAAGGTCCAGATGCCTTGTAGCAAGCCCGCCGGTTCGTCGTCGGTCATCACGGTGCGCCGCGTGCTGCGCAAGAGAGTCAAGGCGATAGGGCGCTCGGGCAGGTCGCGCACGGCCGATTCGTGCAGACCACGGGCGACAATGGCCAGCCCGCGCTCTCCGTCATAGACCGCCGTCCACGATTGTTGCGGCTTGGTCTCGACTTCCAACTCTCGATATAGATGGTTGTCCCGGCGCAGGGCGATGGGGCGCTCGACGACGTCGAAGGGGCTATCGGCCCAGTAGGTCTCGGCCCGGGCGCCGGTTGGCAGCAGCACGCGCAAGCGATGGTCGGCGGCGGTGTTGTGCACCGTGGTCTGCACTTCGACGCGGTCGCTGGCAGGGCGCAGGGTGATCAAGCTGTCGAGCAACAGCTCGCTCTGGGCCTCCGAACGGGTCATCGTAGCGAAATGGAACTCGGCCGGCACCGGCATCCTCGTCCGCACACGGAAGGTGGATACCATGGGGCCGTCCTGAAGCAGGGCGACCTGCGCGCTGCACGCGGTGGATACGACCGCCTGATCGTTGACCGCCTGCCCGTGATACCAGCCATCGCCGATATCGGCCGTGTCCTCAAAGGTCAGTAGGCGTGTGTAGGTCTGGCCAGTGCGCTTGTCCAGCAGGGTCAACGTGCCGTTGGTTTCGATGGTGACGGAGAGGATGTCGTTGGCCATGGAACGCTCGCCGGTAGCCAAGCCGGGGCAAGAAGGATGACGCGTGGGCAGGCCCTTTTCGCCCTCGCGCACCGTCAAGGTGGTATAGCCCATAGGGGGAAGGCGCAGCGGCAGGCTAACGGTGACATCATGGGTTCGGTAGCTTTCGGGGAACTTGGTGTCGTACAGCCGGACTTTTACCCGGTTCATCGCCTGGCCCAGGCGCTGATAGGGCAATTCCTGGCCATCGGCGCCATAGATACGAAATGCGGGCTGAGGCTCAAAGCCAAAGAATTCGTTAAAGGTGTTCCAGGAGGTAGGGATATGAAGGATTAGTTCTGCCGTCTCTTCCAAGGGGCGGGGCAACGAGTTAAAGACCACGACGCGCAATTCATCCTCACCCAACTCGCCCTCGATGTTGGCAGCGATCTTGGTCAGGGCATCGCGCGTCAATTGGTCGCCGATCTGGCGGGATTGGCTGAAGCGGAACTTCATATCCTCGTGCACCTGGTCCACGCTGCACCCGCAGATCGAATCGTGTGGGTGATTCTTGAGCAGCCAGCCCCAAGCGACGTTCAGGAAACCTTGGGCATCGACGAGGGCCGAGCGATGTTGAGGGTTGGCAAAGTCGTCGCCCAGCGCCGCCAGGGCAAAGGCGCTAAAAGGCTCGGCCCAATGGCAAAGAAGCGCCTGACATTCAGCATTGGCCTGGCGGATCCACACCCGGCTGGAAAGGACGCCGGGGATCAGCCATTGCTGGTCGATCGTCGCCGGATCACGGCCGGGCTCGCGCAGTTCGCCCTCCACCAGGGTGGCTATGCGTTCCGATTGGGGCAACATCTCATCCAGATACGTGTCTAACGTAGAGTGCACGATTTCAAAGGGGTAAGCCGGGTCATGCATACAGGCGTGCAGGATGGCGTAATAGGGCTGATCCCATTCCTGATGATCGGCGCCATCAAAGAGCAGAATAGGGTCGATTTCGGTAGCCGCCGCCTCGGCTTGAAGGTGGACGTCGAGTTCCTGCCGGGCTTTGTCGGGGTCGAAAAGGTGATCGCGATCAAAGGCATGGCGCACGCGAGCGGCATAGGTGGAATAGCCGATGGGGCCGAATTTGTAACAAGGGATCTCGGTGCCGTCGGCGCCGCGCCAGCGCAGATGGCGCGTGGTTACGTGGTTGACCCCGCGCCAGATAAAGGCGCCGCGCAGCCCAAAGCCGGTAAAAATCTGGGGCATTTGGCTATTATGGCCGAACAGGTCACAGACAAAGGCGGCGTCGGAAGGGGGGGCGCCCAGGTCACGCGCCAGGGCACGGCCGCGGCGAATATTGCGCACCAGAGATTCGCCGGAGACCAGAAACTCGTCAGGGAGGACGTACCAGGGGCCGATGACGAGCTGGCCTTGGCGAGCCAGGTGGGTTACGGTCTCACGCTGCTCGGGGCGTACCTCTAGATAGTCTTCGAGGATGATGGCCTGGCCGTCGCACGTAAAGGGCCCCGCCAACCGTCTGCTCAGCAAGCCGTCGATGACTCGATCTAGCAACTGCACCAGCCGATAGCGAAAGACCTGGAAGGGCTGGTGCCATTCCCGATCCCAATGGGTGCTTAGGACATAATGTACGCGCCGTCTGCTCATAGGCTTTTCTCCTAGGGGTGATCGATCGCGCGCTATTGTACCTGGTTTCAGAGCGGATGGGAAACCTCCCTCCAAAAAGAAGAGCGGGTGAGGACACCCACGCCCCTGCTATCCCCGAAAAGGAGAGCCAAAGCTCTTGCCCCGCCTGCACTCCTTTGCGAACGGGGACGTCCGCGCTCCTGGTGGGGGTTGCTCGTACTAACATGGGGGCGTTATGTCAGGAACGCATATCGGCGACGAGGGATGCGCTCAGGCGTTCCCAAGCGTGAAGCAGTTTGTCATAGAAGGGGTGATCGTCAGCGCTGGCGATTTGGCCATGCTCGATCAGCCAGGTAGCACAACGCCGCGATCCCTCGACCCAAGGGATGGTGTAGCGGAAGCCCAGCTCTCGGCGCGCGCGAGCGTTGTCAAAGATGTTGTTAAAGGAAAAATTTTCGACACACCACCAGGCGCGCTCCGGCTCGGCCCGACCCAGGAGATCGGTGGGAATGTGGACGAGCTGAGGCGTGGGCCAGCCCATGCCTTCGGCGATGCTTTGGTAATAGCGATCCCAGGTCAGCCATTCTTCGCCAGTGAGATGATAGGCCCGGCCGAGGGTGTCCTCATTGCCGACGGCGTTGGCAAAGGCGCGGCCCACATCATCACGGTGACAGGAGGACCACAAGGATCGCCCATCGCCATGGACGATGAGCGGCAGGCCGCGACGCAAGCGATCGAGGAAGTAGGTTTCAAAGCCAAAGGTGTGCACGAGCCGGCCGCCTTCGCCGTAGGTATGGGCCGGACGGATAAGAGTGACCGGCAGGTCGCCACGAGCGAAGGCCGTTTCTAGGAGGCGTTCGCAGCGCGCCTTGTTAAGGGCGTAGGGGAAGCTGGGCTTGGGCTGGCGCTCGGCATCCTCGGTGATGGGGTAGGTTTTGGCGGGTTTGGTGTAAACGTCCACGGTGGAGCAAAAGATATACTGGGCGGTACGCCCGGAGAAGGCCCGTATGGCGCTCTCGACATCTTGGGGCAGGAAGGCCACCATGTCGATGACGCAATCCCAAGTACCCTGCGCGGCCATCTGTTGCTCAAAAGCCGGGTAATCGCTGCGGTCGCCGTAGAGCCGGGTCGGGCCGTCGGGGAGCGACGCCTGGCGTTGGCCACGGTTGTAAAGGGTGACATCTTCGCCACGGGCGACGAGTTCGCGGGTGATGGCCGTGCTGATGAGGCCGGTGCCGCCGATAATGAGGATGCGCATGGGAACCTCCGACAAGATGGTTGTCACAAGTCGAGAAGAAATAGGCGATATGGCTCCAATGGCTTCATAAGGATTTCACTGCTTCGGTGAGCATCTGCATGTTGCGGAAGGGAGCGTCCAAAGGGACGGCGCATTCAGGGCCGATGATGTCGATGCCACAGGCGACTTTTTCCTGGACATCACGGCGAATATTCTCTGGGGAGCCATGAAGGATGATGTCGATGTTACTGGTGCCGCCCATGAGGGCCAGGTCGTCGCCAGCCAGCTCGCGCGCCCGGCAGGCGGGCACTTTGGAGTCAAAATGGAAGCAAGCCATCCCCGTCTGGCGAATGTAGCCGATGCGGTCGGAGGTATCGCCGCAGATGTGCAGGATGAGGGGGCATTCCAAGCGCTCGGCCATTTCGGCGTGGACGCCCTGCAAAAAGTCGCGGTAGGCTGCCGGCGAGCAGAGGTCGCGGGTAGCGTGATCAGCATAACAAAGGGCGTCTGCGCCGGCCTCGATCTGCGCCCGGCCAAAGAGGGCGCCAACCTCTTTGAGGGTGTCGATAGCCCGGCGGACGGCGTCCGGGTTAAGGAGGGTGTTGAGCAGGAATTCTTCTACGCCGAACAGGTGATAGCCCAAGGTCCAGGGACCAA
>JACIWY010000314.1 GCA_014360745.1 Chloroflexota bacterium | reverse complement strand
GATAAAAGCGCCAGGCACTTACCGAATGCACGACATCCCATGTCGAGTGATAAAACCGTACGTGCGGGCAAAGACGGCCTCCCGTTCGACGTCCATAGTCAATACATGGCCAGAATTGTACAATGTCACCAATTCCTTATCCGCCGAGCCCAAGCCTTCGAACATCTGCGTTCCTGCTTCGGGATGCAGCAAAGTATCTTGAGCGGATTGAAAAAGGATAACCGGCACGCGCACATCGCCGAGCTCTCGGCGAACGACCCGCTGTAACTTGTACAACTCGTGGACTCCCCCCACCGGGCAAGTCTCGTAATGCCACATCTCGGCCGCGGCGGCCCGATCCACCAGGCCAATGGCGCGGTCCCAATTCATGGGCACCTGGCCGAGCACATGCCGTGCCAAGCCCGCAATCGGCAGAAAAGGATTGGCCACTCTGAACGCCGGCGCATAAAGGATCAAGCCGGATAGATCAGGATACATGATGGCCAAGTGGGTAGCCAAGAGCCCACCCAAACTGAGCCCGCCGACAAAGACATTCTTGCAGCGAGCGCGCAACTCGCATATAGCGCGCTGCCCTGTCTTCACCCAATCTTGCCAGGAGACGCGGTTTAGCTCCTCTGGCCGCGTGCCATGGCCGGGAAGGAGCGGTGCATACACCGTAATAGCGCGCGCATGCAAATACTCCCCCAGCGCCCAAAACTGCTGCGGCGTGCCCACAAAGCCGTGCAGAAACACACACGCCACGGATCCCCCCTCGAGCAACAGATCCGCCGGCATTCCTTCCGTCGGCATCGTCCGTCCCCCCATACGGCCGTCCTTTCGGTGTGTGCCGCGCGCGGCGCCCGCCCTCCTCACCGAGGAAGCCAAGCTCGGGCGCAAACGCTCCGCTCGTTGGAGTGAGAAAGCTCTGCTATAAGCCCTCCTACCCCTTTTTATAATTAGTAACGATCAAACCCGGTTCCTGGCCAAAACCGCCAAGGCCTCCGTCAACCCTAGCTCCTCCATGTGCTCACGCGTAGGCACGCCTGTCGCTATGTCCCAACCATGAAGGGCGTAAAAGCGATCCGCCAAAGCCATCAGCGGCCCCTTCTCGGCGCGCTTGCGTTCGCCCAGAAGCGGGTTTACGTATTCCTCGACCGTGTCGCAGAAAAAGTCCAACACCTGGTTATCCATAGCGCGTGTGCGTCCCCAATCGCGGATCTGCTGCGCACGCTCGAGCGTCAAAGCCCGCTCGGCGGCGCGTTCCAGCCCTTCCGGGCCGATCTCCTGACCGGTGGCCAGCGCGTAGAGATGATATTCAAAATCGGGCCCCTCGATCGTCTGCCCGTCCGGCCCGGTCACCCGTGGGAAGCCGTCGTCGGTGGTCGTGGTAAAAAGCCGCGGGAAGACGCGATCGCACAGGGGCAGACTATCTTTCATCATCGACCGCCGGGCATGGAAAAGGGCCGGCTCGGCCTTGCCCTCATAATTGCTCAGCGGGTCCATAGCCGCCGCTGCGCCATAGACCCTTTCCCCGATGGCCATAAGCTGCTCCCAGCTCAAGTCGTTCGAGCCAAAGGGGCTAATGCGGGTCATATCCTGCACATAGCCATGGGTGCCCCCCATGGGATCGCGAGTTTCGACCATCCACAGCAGAGCGCTGACCAACCAGAAGGGATAGGTGATCGTGTTGCCTCGCGGCCCTCGGCCATCCCAGTGGTTGGCATAACCCCACGCCGTATAAAGCTGGCGCGCTTCCTCCGGCAAAAGGCCGGTGCGCACTATGGCTTGCCAGCCGCCGTCGGCGACGACGTCGGCCATGGGCCCCTGGCGGGTGGCGATGGCGTACAACACCTCATACCAGAAACGTGGATCGTTCAATTCCACCGCCCGTCCGCCGATGGTGTCTAACAAGCCCGCCGTGTGGCACATGCCGATCCAGGGGAAAAGCCCCTTCATCAAATCCCAGTGGTTGATCCCCCAGTCGTTGGCCATCATGTTTAATTCGAACCCGGCCTCAAAGCCGATGTTCCAATAATGGCCTTCGGCGCCGCGAAAACGCCCCGCCGTACATTGCACAATGCCCGCATACGTTCTTTGTGGAAAGACGGTGCCGGGCACCTTTTCATAATGGGTAGCACAGCCAGCGATGCAATTTCGCGAGCAATTATGGCGCCGCGCGTTATAAGGCCCTGGCGTGGGCGCAGGGGCGCGGCGGCTGCGAAAGGCCACAAATTCGCGCGCGATCTCGCGCCCCAACTGGCGAAACGCCTCCGGCCGAGCCAACTCCGGCCGCCCTGTGCCGTATACGGCCACCGCCTTGAGGTTTTTGGCGCCCATGACGGCGCCAAAACCTCCTTGCCCCGCAGCCGAACCCTCATTAATACCAATGGTGGCGATGCAAGATAGACTCTCCCCCGCCGGGCCGATGGTCGCCACCGGAACCTCTTTGCCGAGCCGCTGATGCAGCGCTTCTTGAGTGGCCATAATACCCTGCCCCCATAGATCGGTTGCATCGCGCAACTCGGCCTCGTCATCGTGTACCCACAAATAGACTGGGCGCGGCGCTTTGCCCACGATAATGATGCCGTCATAGCCGGCATACTTGATGTGGTGCCCTAGGTCACCACCCATGTTGGAGCGACTGAACCAATGGATCGGGTGGCTCTGTGGCGCAAGCGAGCAGATCGTCGTGCGCCCCGAGGCCGGTGCCGATGTGCCGGCCAGAGGCCCACTGAGGAACATCAGCGGATTTTGCGGATCAAACGGGCCAACTCCTTCGCGCAACATTTCCCAGGCCAGGGCGGCCCCCAGGCCACGCCCACCGATGTACTCGCGCGCATAGGGCATAGTATCCAGGTGCTCAAAGGTGCCGTGAGTCAAATCGACCAACAGCAAGCGCCCTGCCCAACCTTTACAATCGGCCATACCCCCTCCAACGTAGCTTCTGATTTCATCGCCAGGGTCAAGCTCGCAACGTTCCAGCCCGCTTCATCGAACCCGATGGCTCTCGCAGATAGGCCCAAGTGTAAGTCTTAACCCTTATCGGGGTCAAATATCCCCTCCGTTCCTTGACCTCTTCCCCTCCCCGCCGGTAAAATCTTGGGGCTTTGCTCTCTCCTAATAATGGCTTGGTGGAAATGTACGACGATTTTTAATAGGAGGTCTTGAGATGAAACTTGGCGATCTCTTTGAATCGCCCGAATGGCGTCAGATAGCCTCGGATTTGCAATTTACCGAAGGGCCTCTATGGCATCCCGATGGTTATCTGCTTTTCAGTGATATCCCCGCCTCGATCATCTACAGGCTGGTGCTGGGAGAGCGCCCCCAGCCCTGGCGCACTCCCAGCGGCCACGCGAACGGCTTGACTTGGGATCGTCAGGGGCGCCTGATCGCCTGTGAGCATGGCAACCGGCGTGTCTCGCGCACCGAGGCGGATGGCACTATCATCACCGTGGCCAGCCATTATCAGGGCAAGCGGCTCAACAGCCCCAACGACGTGGTGGTGCGCAGCGATGGCAGCATCTACTTTACCGATCCCCCGTATGGCATTCGCGAGGAACAAAAAGAGCTGCCCTGGCACGGCGTCTACCGTGTCTCGCCCGGGGGCGAGATTCAGCTCCTGGTGGACGATTTCGATCGGCCCAACGGCCTGGCCTTTTCGCCGGACGAAAAGACGTTGTATATCGATGACACCTCGCGGCGGCATATCCGCGCCTTCGACGTACGCGAAGACGGCACCCTCACCAACTCGCGCTTCTTCGCGCATATGGAGTCAGACATGCCCGGCGGCCCAGACGGCATGAAGGTGGATGTAGAGGGTAACATTTACTGTGCAGGGCCGGGTGCCCTGTGGATGTACGAGCCCAACGGCGACCCCATCGGCGTGCTGGTCGGCCCGCAGCGCCCGGCCAACCTCGCCTTCGGCGGCCCCGACCGCCGCACCCTTTTCGTCACGGCGCGCACGGGGGTCTATATGTTGCGCACCAAGATACCGGGAATGCCCGTATTCTAAGAGAAAGGAAACGATCATGCCCGATCCATTGGACACCTATGCCCTGTTGCCACGTTACAAATACCTGCGCGTCGTCGATGTAGCCGATGCCATGGACGGCCTGGGCTATTTCGACATCGGGTTGATGGACCCCGATGTGCGCCCTCTATGGCTGGGGATGAAATGGTGGGGCGTGGCGGTGACGCTGCGCTGCGTGCCCTCCAATCGCCCCATGTGGCCCTTGGAGACCACCGAGGACATTGTCAACGCCCATGGCATCTGGTTCAAAGAGGTGGGCAACATCAGCTATGCCGATCAGGTGCGTGAGGGGAGCGTCATCGTCACCGATACCGGTGGAGCCAAAGAGGTGGGCTTTTGGGGCTCCAACAACGCTTTGGGCATGGTGGCCCGAGGTGCGGTGGGCATCGTCACCGACGGATATGCCCGCGACACCTATGAACTGGCCCTACAAAAGACGCCGATTTGCTGCCGAAAACGCGGGCGGACGATCATCCCCGGCCGCATTATGGCCGTGGAGGCCCAAGTGCCGGTCTCTTGTGGAGGCGTGCAGGTGCGCCCGGGTGATATCGTCGGCTGCGATGATGACGGCGTGTTGGTGGTGCCCTTTGAGATCGCCGAAAAGGTGATCGAGCCCGCGATCCAGATTTTGCTGCACGACATGCGCGGTCGGCGCCGATTGTATGAACGGCTGGGCAAAGAGATGGACGAGACCGTGGATGTCGAGAAGGTCGAAGCGTACTACCGCCACTTCTAGAGCCCTCT
>JACIWY010000313.1 GCA_014360745.1 Chloroflexota bacterium | reverse complement strand
ATCCAGTCCGTGGCGCAGAGCTTGGAATATCGCATCGATGAGCTACCCGGTGTACGCAGCGCAAACACCCATATCGTGAGTCGCGGTCGAGATGTGGATGTGGCCATCGATCTGGATACCAGCCCCTCGGTGAATATTCCGGTGTTGACGGATCAGATCGTGAATCTGGCGCACGAGATTGTGGAAAAGCAATTGGGCGTTAAAATTCATGGCAAGGTGAACATTCGCGTGCGCCATGAACCTTATCCCAGAGGGACGATGCCGACCACAGTTCCCTTGGGCGAGGAGCCGATCGTGCCGCCCGGCCGTGTCCAGGCGCCAGCGCCTGCACTCTCGACGCCTGCGCCCGCTGCCTCGATCCGCAGTGAGCCACGGGCCATGCCCTCCCCGCCCCCGGCGGAAAAGCCGTTGCCCACTGCTCCCGAGGTGAGCGGCATCGAAGAGGAGTTCGGCGAAGAAGAGGAAGAGGAGGGCAAGGAAAGTCCGTCCGGCTGGTGAGTTAACGCGGAGTGAGCGTGACGTGCGCCGAGCCCTCGCCAAGCACAAGCTCTTCGATATAGACGGGGAGCTCTGTGTCGGTAAGGGCATCGTTGAGCGCCGACTCGGCGGAGGCCAGCACCCATCGTGGTATGGCGTGGCCGCCCAAACTGCCCGCAATCAGCGATACCCGCAGGCGGCCTTCATGCGTCGTGGGCCTGATCAAGAGGCATAGCTGCCACGTTTGGTGCAGGGTCAAATCTGCGCGCATGTACACGCCTTGCGACGTCAGCCAGACTTGGGGGTTTCTTAGCCAAGCGTCGCCGAGGCCAAGCGCCAGGTAAGAGGTCAGTTCCTCCTCTGTGAACGCGATCGCGTGAGGGCCGGAAGCGGTTAACACCCGCTCGAATCGCTCGCCGAGCGCCTGCGCCGATGGCATCGAAACGTCGATCTCGCGCTGGGGCATCTCGATCGCCGCTGGGCCGAGGGGTGGGCAGGTGTTGAGCGCCGAGTGCTCTGCACGTCTTTCTCTGGCGCAACCGGCGAAGGTCATCAGGAGCATAGAAAGGACAAGGGCCAAACGCCCTAGCGCCCCGAACGGCCCGACAATAGCGGACGGGTTGTCATTTAAAGCGTATTCCCTTTGGGAGCGTGTCGTTTTGCAGGAATCCGAGATCGAGCGTGGCATCGAGGCGTTGCTCTTTGTAGCCGACGGCCCGGCGAGCGTAGAAGATCTGGCGCGGGCGCTGGAAACCGAGCCGGAGGTCGTCGAAGGCGCGATCCATCGCCTGGAATGTTCTTTGCGCAGCCGAGGGTTGAGAATTGTGCGCATGGGCCGGCGCGTGCAAATGGTCACCGCACCCGATATGGCGCCCCTTATAGAGCGTTTCTTGGGCATTAGCTCGGCCTCCAAGCTTTCCTCGGCCGCTTTGGAAACCTTGGCCATCATCGCCTATCGCCAACCGGTGACCCGCGCCCAGGTGGAAGCCATTCGCGGCGTGAATTCAGATGGGGTGATCCGCACCCTTTTGGCTCGTTCGCTCATCCAGGTCGTGGGTCATCTCGAACAGGCCGGCAGGCCCGAGCTGCTGGGCACCACGCCCGAGTTTCTGCAATATTTCGGCCTGTGCTCCCTTGACGAGCTGCCGCCATTGCCCGAGCCGGAGGAAACGAACTAAAAGTCGGGCCGAGGACAGAGGGCAGCGCCGGCTCGGGTAAATCCCTCAGCCCGCTATTTCCTTGCCCTTCAACCTGAGCGACACCGTCTGGCTCACCCCTTGCTCTCCCATCGACACGCCATAGATGGTATCCGCCGCCTCGATGGTATTGCGATTGTGGGTAATGACGATGAACTGCGTGGTGTGCGCGTGTTGCTGCAACAATTCGCGAAAACGGCCCACGTTCGTTTCGTCGAGAGCGGCATCGACTTCGTCCAAGAAGCAAAAAGGCACGGGGTTCGCGTCCAGTAGGGCAAAGATAAGAGCCACTGCGGTAAGGGCCCGCTCGCCGCCAGAGAGCAACGATAGGCTCTGCGCTCGCTTGCCCGGCGGGTTGGCCAGGATCTCGACGCCGGTGTTCGACAGATCGTGAGGATCGGTGAGCACCAGGCGGGCGTTTCCTCCGGAGAACAGCGTGGTAAAATAGCGGCGAAACGCCTCGTCAACGCGTTCCACCGTTGTGGCAAAATCGCGCTCGATAACGGCATCCAACTCTTCGATGACTTCGTAGATTGAGGCAATGGCGCCGCGAAGGTCTCCGGCCTGACCCTGCAAAAAGGTCTGGCGTTCCAGGAGCTGTTCGTATTCATGAGGGGCATCGGGGTTAATATTGCCCAGGCGTCGGATGCGCGTTTTAAGCTGGCGGATTTCCTCGTGGATGCCCGACGGCAGCGCCGAAACGCGCGGGAGCTCGATGACGTCATCGCCCAGATCGAGCCGCAATTGATGCGAAGTTGTCTGGGGCAGGCTAATGGGTCCCAACTCTGCCTCGATCTCTCGCGAGAGGCTGGCCTGTCGATCGAGCAGCCGGTCTCTCTCGAGAATGGCCTGGTTGAGGGCGATCTCGACTTCCTGCAATCGCTCCAGGCTCTCGCTCCGTTGGTGCTCGATGTCGAGTTGTTGGGCCTCCAAGCGGGCGAGCGCCTGTTCGGCAGGGCTTATCCGTTGGCGCAGCGCAGCGAGACGTTCGTCGGCCCGCCGCAATTGTGCGGCATTGTCCTCCAAACTCTTGGCCAGGGCGTTTAGTTGTTCATCGAGCGCGGCGCGTTGTCCTTCTTTGTCGGCGATCTGGGCCAGAACTTGCGAGAGATTATCGCGATGGCTATCCACCAAACGCCGTTGGCTGCTCACCGTGCGCTGGGCCACGGCGTGGCGGGTCTCAAGATCGCTCACTTGCTGACGCAGTTCGTGGTCCTCAGCAGCGGCCCATTGCGTCTGCCAGGCTTCCAAGCGGTCAACGAGCTCTTGGCGCTCCGCACGGGCGGAAGCCAGGCTATCGGCCAATTCCGCCTCCGTATTCGTCAAGGCAGCTAGTTGCTCGCGTATGCGATTCACTTGGGAAGTTTGCCATTGCAGCTCGCGCTCAAGCTCTTGCCGATTGCGCCGCCGAGCGGCGAGGTTTTCACGTGCGGCTTCGAGGTCGCGGCGCGTTCGCTCCCCCTCGGCCCGCATAGCGCCCAACTCATTTTGCAGGTCGGCCAATTGGGCTTCTTGGGCGGTTTGCCCTCGTGTTTCCTCCTCCAGTGTGGCCTCCAAGGCGGCGATTTGCTCCGGGAGCTCGCGCCATTCTCGCTCTTGGGCCAGCAGCGGGGCGCTGCGCTGACGCGACCCACCGGAGAGGGCCCCGCTGGGTTGTACCGTTTCCCCTTCCAAGGTGACCAAAAGTGAAGCTTGGGCCCGCGAGCGCAACAAGCGACGGGCGGCAGCCAGGTCACGCACTATGACCGTACGACCCAACAACAGCTCCATCGCCGGGCGCAAAGGTTCGTCATAGTGCACCAGCTCGCTGGCAACGCCCAACACGTCGGGCGTCGGCTTGATCTGCAACGGTTTGGGGGGGCGAAGCGCATCGAGGGGCAAAAAAGTGGCCCAGCCGGCGCGCTGCTCTTTGAGGAAAGCGATGGCTGCCTCGGCATCTTCCCAACGGGCAGTGATAATGTTCTGCATACGCGAGCCAAGAGCGGCCTTGATGGCCGTTTCCAGTTCACGGGGCACGCGCATCAGATTGGCCACCGAGCCAAGGATGCCCTGCAGATGGGGTGTCGACGAGTTTTCCCGAGTCCTTGTCTCCTCTGTTTTGGGCGAGGCTGCGGACAAAACGGCGCGCACGCCCGGATGATAACCGGTCATCTCCTCGCGGAGCCGGGCCAGCGCGTCTCGACGCGCGATCAGGCGGTCGCGTTGGGTCTCTAATTGGGCGACGCGCTTGGCGGCCTCGGCAGACTCTGCGCGGAGCCGAGCCAGATCCGCCTCCAATTCCTCGTGACGATGTTGCCAAGCACGCATGCGCTCGCTTAAAGCCGCCTCGCGATCGGTTAAGGCTTGGGTCTCTTGCTCTTGATGATTCAAGCGTGCGCGCAACTCGGACAGGCGGCCTTGGCCGCTCTGCAACTCGGCGGTAAGCTGTTGGCGCCGCTCGCCCAATTGCTCGATTCGGGCGTTTAGCTGGGCGATGCGATATTCTAACTTTTGCAGATCCTCACGGGCCCGCTCACGCTGGCGCTCTATCTGGTTTCGCGCCCGATCCACCTCGGCCAGGGCCGCCCGGGCCTGCCCTAACGCGGCGGCGGTGGCTTCCAGGGCTTGTTGGTGTTGTCGCAGCTCCTCGGCGGCGGCAGAAACCTCTGCCTCCAGAATTTCACGCCGCGAGAGCAACGCCTCACGTTCGGCTTCGAGGGCCTGGATCTGATGCCCGTACAATTCTCGACGTTCGGCCATGATCGCGGCTTCTCGCCTGAGCCGCTCGAGGGTCTCGCGTTCGCGCGTTTCCTCCTGACGCAAGCGGGCCAATTCGCGCCGGTGAGCGGCTTGTTGCTCGACGGCCTGCTCCTGTCGGTCGCGAAAGGTGCGCGAATAGGTGCGCTGGGCGTCGAATTGGGCTTGCTTGATACGCACCTGTTCCTCTGCGTTGGCCAGATCGCGTTGCAGGCGTTGCCATTGATGGCCATAGAGGATACGTTGCAGCTCTTGCAAATCCTGACGCAACAGGGCATATTCCTCGGCCCGTTCTGACTGCCGACGTAGGCGGTTGGCTCGAGGCTGAATCTCGCTGAGGATGTCGTTCACCCGCTCCAGGTTGCGCTGTGTCTCCTCGATGCGGCG
>JACIWY010000312.1 GCA_014360745.1 Chloroflexota bacterium | reverse complement strand
AGGCCGTAGGCGGCGGATTGATACTGGATATTCACGACATCCAAGCGAAAGCGAGCGACGAGATCGCGCACGGCTCGTGGCAAAGCGAGCCAACCCCAACGGCGCATGAGCGGATGCACGGTGACATCTCCCTCCGTGCGCGCAGGGCCCGCCCGCTCCGAGGTCAGGACATGCAGCTCGACGCTTCCATCTGGCGAGAGATCGGCCATGGTCCGGCTCAGGATAGCGGTAAAATCGGCCACGCCGCCCTCCATGGGGGGATACTCGCCCGTGATCATCAGCACGCGAGGTCCGGTCATGACTATTCCTCCCACCTAAACCCCGAACGGAGCACTTGGGCGTATGCGGAGATGCGCTCGCGCCGCAGGTCGCGCTTGTGCCCCAGGATGTATTTGGCGCTTTCTTCGCCCAACTGCCACAAATATGTCAACCAGATAAAGATGCGCAACAGGCCCGCCGCCAAAGGGCCGTGATACTTGGCAAAATAGCGGATCTTGCTACGTTGGAAACGGATGTGCCGGGCGGCGATCACCTGCCCGCTGCTCTGCCCTTCATAATGCACCACCACGGCAGGGGGGAAATACACCACACGCCAGCCCGCCGCGACGATGCGCCGGCACCAATCCATCTCTTCCGAATACATGAAATAGCCCTCATCGAGCAGGCCGACCTGCTCCCAGGTTGCTCGGCGCACAAGCATACAGGCGCCCACCACCCAATCCACATCTTGGACAAGGTCGTCGGGCGTATCCTCCATATAATACGCCCTGGCCCAGCGATTACGCGGGAACCACTGCTGAAGCAGGGTGCTCTCCATCAAGCCGGTCATCAACGTCGGGAAACGCCGACGAGAAGGTTGCCAACTGCCATCGCCATAACGCAATCGGGGGCCCAACACACCTACATCGGGATGGCCTTCGGCATAGTCGAGCATGCGCACGATGGCATCGTCTTGCAGCTGCGTATCGGGGTTCAACAACAGGGCGTACCGGCCGGCACAGCGGCGTAGAAGCAGGTTGTTGCCTCCGGTAAAACCGAGGTTTCTGTCGCCGGCGACGAGCTTCACCGACGGGAACTCGGCGCGCACCATGGCGACGCTCCCATCAGAGGAGGCGTTATCCAGCACCCAGATCTCGGCGGTATAGCGCCCCAGGCGTAAAAGGCCCGTCGTTTCCCAATACGCCCCCGGTGTGGTCAAGATCGCGCGCAAACACTCGCGCAACAGATCGCGGACGTTCCAATTGACGATAAGGATCGACATATCGGGTGGCATCTCAGGCAACCCCAAAAAGGCGGCAAGCGTTCTCCGTCGTGCGAGCGGCCACAACCTCCGGCGACAGGTTCAGGATTTCGGCCAATCGTTCGGCGATATGGCGTACATAAGCCGGCTCGTTGCGCCGCCCCCGCTGCGGATGAGGCGCCAACCAAGGGCTATCGGTTTCGATTAGCAACCTGTCCAAAGGGATGCGGCGCACGACGTCGGGCAAATGGGCCACATTGCGAAAGGTAATCGGCCCGGCGATGCCGATATAGAGCCCTCGGTCCAAGGCCCAGATAGCCATTCGCTCATCGGCCATGAAGCAATGGAGCACACCGCGCAGAGGGCCGGGCACCGCATCGACGAGGCGTCGCAGATCCTCGTCTGACTCGCGATTGTGCAAGATAACCGGCAACTCCAGAGCGCAGGCCAGGGCGAGCTGGCGCGCCAGCACGGCGCGCTGAGCCGGTCGCGGCGAAAATTGGTAATGGTAATCCAGGCCGATTTCCCCGATGGCCACCACTTTGAGCTCTTGGGCCAGGGCAGCGATCTCGACGATGACTTCCTCGACGACTTGATCGATCGGCACTTGGCCGCCGTTCGCAACCTCCGTCTCGGCGAGGGCAAAGGCAGAGCTGGCCTCATGGCCGTGCACGCCCACGGCTGCATATACGCTTTTATATTTGGTGGCAAGGGCCACATTTTGCCGACTCGTGGCCAAATCGGAGCCGCAGCTGATCATGCGCGTCACCCCGGCGCTCACGGCGCGGCAGATCACCTCCTCGCGGTCGGCGTTATACCTTGGCGACTCTAGATGGGTATGACTATCGAAGAGGATCATGCTTTACTCAGGCAGCCCGGCCATCCTCAGGCCCTCACGGAGCAGCTCTTGAACCCGATCTTGGTCTGTGGTCTCGCAATAGACACGAATTACCGGCTCGGTGCCGGAAAAGCGAATCAGCAACCATCCGCCGTCTTCGAGCGCAAACCGATAATAGCCCGCTTTTTGGATGTCGGTTACCCGAAAGCCCGCCAAGGTTTGGGGTTCGGCCTTTTCGATGCGCTCTTGCACGGCTGGCTTGTCCTCGGCGGGCATACGACGGTCGACGCGATCGTAATAATGGGGACCAACCAGCGCGAACACCTCTTGCAGCAGCTCGCTCGGCTTCTTGTTCTTCTTGACCATCAGATCGAGAAGGTACAAACCAGCTAGAAGGCCGTCGCGTTCGGGGATGTGGCCTCGGAACGCAAAGCCGCCACTTTCTTCGCCGCCCATCAAAGCATCAACGCGCAACATTTCCGGGGCCACATATTTAAAGCCCACATTGGTTTGATACACCTCAACGCCATAGAGCTTGGCCAGTTTGTCGGCCATCACCGTCGAGCTGATGGTGCGCACCAACGGACCGCGCAAGCCGCGCACTTGGAGCAGGTAATAGCTTAATAGGGCATAGACCTCTAACTGATTTACAAAACGGCCTTTCTCGTTGACCAGGCCGACGCGATCGGCGTCGCCGTCGGTGGCGATCCCCACATCGGCGCCCCATTCGGGCACCAGGGCCAACAAGGGCTTGAGGTTCTCGTCGATCGGCTCGGGGCGACGCATCTCGGGGAAGATCGGATTTCGCACGTTGTGGATCTCGCGGATCGCCGTTTTGCCACCGCCGATCAGCCGCGGAAACCAGCCCTGCCCCACGCCCCACATGGGATCGACGGCCAAGCGCAAGCCGGCCTCGCGGATCGCTTCCAAATCGACAAGCTTGCGAATCTGGGCGATATAGTCCTCCTCGATGTTCACCTCTTGGATCAAGCCCTGCTTGACCCCTTGATCATAATCCATTCGCTTGACTTGTCTCGTCTCCTGGGCCTGGGCGATGCGCGCCTCAACTTCGGCCAAGGTCTCGGGATCTGCTGCGCCGGCATAAGAGGAGCGCAACTTGTAGCCATTATCCTGGGGCGGGTTATGGCTGGCGGTGATCCAGATTCCCCCGGCGGCCTTGCGGGGCAGGATGGCGTAGGACAGCACCGGCGTGGGCTCGGCCCTATCCGCCAGATACACGCGCACCCCGTTTCCGGCCAACACTTCGGCTACTGCCTTGGCGAAATCCTCGGACAGGAAACGCAAATCGTAGCCGACGACCATCCCCCGATCGGCCAATCCCTCATCGACGAGATACGAAGCCGTACCCTGCGCGCAATAGCGCACATTCTCAAAAGTATAATCCTCGGCGATGCGCGCGCGCCAACCATCCGTGCCAAACTTGATGCTGCTCATAACACCTCCCCTCGGAGAATTTGTTCGAAGCCAAGAACAGGCAGCTAAAAGATCACCTTTTGCCTTTGCGCGCCTTTTTGGAGCTCAGCCAGGTCGTGTTTGACCATCATCTCGATCAACTCCTCAAAGGACACCGTCGGCTCCCAGCCCAACTTGCGGCGCGCTTTGGAGGCATCGCCCACCAGATCTACCACGTCGGCGGGGCGCAGAAAGCGTGGATCGACCACGACGTAATCCCGATAATCCAACCCCACGCAATCAAAGGCGAATTCTAACAGCTCGCGCACCGAATGACGCACGCCCGTGGCCACCACATAATCCTCGGCCTCGTCTTGTTGAAGCATCAGCCACATGGCGCGCACATAATCGCCGGCATATCCCCAATCGCGCAACGAATCGAGATTGCCCATGGGCAATGTATCGGCCAAGCCGAGCTTGATGCGCGCGGCGCCATGGGTCACCTTGCGGGTGACAAATTCGAGCCCCCGGCGGGGCGACTCGTGGTTGAACAGAATGCCCGACACGGCGAACATGTCATAGCTTTCGCGATAGTTCACCGTGATCCAATGGCCATACACCTTGGCCACGCCGTAGGGGCTGCGCGGATAAAAAGGGGTGTGCTCATTCTGGGGCACTTCGCGCACCTTGCCAAACATCTCGCTCGAACTGGCCTGGTAAAAACGGATGGAGGGATCGACCATGCGGATGGCATCCAAGAGACGGGTGACACCCAGAGCCGTAAATTCGCCGGTCAACACCGGCTCGGCCCACGACGTAGGCACAAAAGATTGCGCCGCCAGATTATAAACCTCGTGCGGGCGGTGTTCGCGCAGAATGCCGATGAGCGACACCTGATCGAGCAGATCACCTTCAACCAACGTCAACCGGTCGAGCAGGTGCTCGATGCGCTGAAAGTGCGATGTGCTCGCCCTGCGCACCATGCCCACCACCTGATACCCCTTTTCCAGCAAGAACTCGGCCAGGTAAGAGCCGTCCTGGCCGGTGATACCGGTGATAAGCGCTTTTTTATTCAACCTTGCCCTCCTTGAGCTCATTTCTCCACCGCCACCCGAGCACGCCAATCCTCGAGCGTGTCGCGCAGGCTGGTTATTAGATCGATGGTAGGTTGCCAACCGGTGTCGGCCACAAAGCGGCGATTGTCACAGACCATCACTGGCACATCGCTGGGGCGCATTCGTTGTGGATCCATCTGCACGCGAATGGCCACCCGGCTTAGGCCCAACAACAGTTTCAGGATCTCGCGAATGGCGCGTGCTTG
>JACIWY010000311.1 GCA_014360745.1 Chloroflexota bacterium | reverse complement strand
GGCGATGTACAACAACCACTTAGGCTTGCCGCCCGCCTTGAAGACATTGCCCATATTCCCGGCGATGGCCCGCGCCAGCCCATAGACCGTCAGGAACTGCAAAGGCACGACTGCGGGGAACCATTTAGAACCATAGGCCACCACCAAAAAATCCTGAGCAAAGACCATGGTCACCAAGGCCACGGGGAAAGCCGCCAACGAGACGAACTTCATGCTACGGAAAAAAGCCCGCTTGAGCCGCCCCGCGTCGCCCTGCACCCTGGAAAAAGCCGGGAACATCACCTGGCTGACTACGCGGCTCAGATGGGTGGCCGGCAGATTGGAAAATTTGTAGGCCAATGTATAAATGCCCAGATCGGCATTGCCCTTGAAGCGCCCTACAAAGGCATCGTCGATGTTGGTGATGAAAAAGACCAGGATCTGACTGCCGATGATGTGCCGCCCATATTCCCAAAGCTCGCGAGCTACGCGCAAATCATAGCGCAGGCGCGGCCGCCATGAGCAAAAGAACCATACCAGAATCGTAATAGTCAAAGAAACAACGAGTTGCCCATAAACAATAGACCATACCCCATAACCAAGCACGGCCAGGGCCACAGAGATCGTCGCGCCGATAAAGCCGGAGATCAACTCGGGCATGACCTTGCGTTTGAAGCCCATCTGTTTGGCCAGCAGAGTCAGAGGAACCTGGCTGACCGCCGAGATGACCAAGCCGATGGCCAACACGCGCAGGATGCGCACCAGCGCCTCCGTGCGGAAAAAGGCCGCTACCCACGGCGCAGTGACCCAGGCCAAGGCATAAAGCAGCAAGCTGCTGATCAAAACGGTATAAAAAGTGACATCCGCCGCCTCTTCCACCTCGTCGCTGCGGTAGATCAGCGCCGAGCTAAAGCCCAATTCCTGAAAGAGCGCCAGCACGCCGATGATTAGCGAGGCATAGCCGACCAGGCCGAAATCGCCGGGCACCAGCAAGCGGGCCAGCACCATATCGCGCAAGAAGGCCAAGCCCCGCGACCCGATAG
This sequence comes from Chloroflexota bacterium, assembly GCA_014360745.1. Classification (GTDB taxonomy): domain Bacteria; phylum Chloroflexota; class Anaerolineae; order UBA1429; family UBA1429; genus JACIWY01. Next base: position 3,792 of record JACIWY010000311.1, on the reverse strand, counting down.
TAGCCAGGGCCACCCAAAAAAGGCCAAAGCCCACATCCCGTTTAAGGCTCATTCCCATCTCCCGGGCGATGCTGAGGCGACGATGACTTGAGGCCCACCAGGACAAAATCGCGACCGAACATCGCCGGCCATACGCGGGCCAGCCAATTCATCAGCGGGCGCAGGCGATGTTTGCGCCACAGGGGCGGATAAAACTCTCGCGCCCACAAGCTGGCGCTCCCCTCGACCGAGACGATTTTTAGGCCACGTTGCGCGCAGAGCCGGCGCACCTCGCGCACGGTAAAAAAGCGCAAATGCATCAAATCGGTGGGCCCATCCGGCACATAGGGGAAACGGCCGGTCAAGATCCACCAGCGACAGATTAGATGGGCGATGTTGGGCAGGCAGACGATAAATTTCCCACCCGGCTCGAGCACCCGCACGCACTCGTCCAAATGCTTCTCGTAGAAGAAGCGATGTTCGATGGCCGAGTTGGACACGACAACCCGAAAGCTGTTGTCGGGGAAGGGCAAGGGCTCGCTGTCGAGATCCACGCGCACACATTCGATGCCCTTGGCCCGCGCCCGCTCCACCGCCACCTGAGAAAGATCGGTGGCCATTACCTCGGCCCCCTTGTCACGCATTTTGGCCGCCAACACACCCGGTCCACAGTCGACCTCCAGCACACGATCGCCCGGCCCCACGTGCTTGGCCAACAATTCGAGGCGTTCGTGGTCGAACGTGTCATCGGCCTGGCGCCAATACGCATCGTAATAAGCAGCGAGTTCCATACTCTACTCTCTGATAAGCGAATTGTGCCCTGTGTCCCGCTTGTGGCGGCGGATCCGCCGCAGGGCATCGAGATGGCGTTGCAAGCGCGGGCCATCGCCGCCATAAAGCTTGAGCAGCACCCTATAAAGACGATGCTTAGCCGGGCTGGCCCTCTTGAGCGCCAATTCGGCGCTTAAGGCCTCAAAGCGCTCATAGCCTCGCATCAGCTCGGCCTCGCTCAACGTGGGCAAATTCAAGACGCTCTCGCGACTATAGTAATCGCTCAGCTCGACCCCCGGCCTGATCAGCCCTTGGGCCACGCAAATATCATACAGCTCGGTCATCGGATACGGATAGAACACCGAAAACTGGAACTGCTCGGGCGCTAACCGACGGTTCAACTCGATGGTCGCCTCGATCGTCTGCGGCGTCTCGCCGGGCACGCCGATCATATTGCAAGTGTAAACCTTGAGTCCGTAGCGGCGCATAAGTGCAAAAGCGGCAATAATTTCCTGATTGCTCATGGTGCGCTTGAGCACGCGCCGGCGCAGCTCCTCATCGCCGTTTTCGATGCCGATACGCACCCCCGCACAACCCGCCTCCGCCAAAGCACGCACTACGTCCTCATCTAACAGCCGCTCGACCCGCGAGTTGATCCAGAAAGGATAGTCAAACGACGCGCCATAAGCCTGGCAAAAGGCCAATGTCCAACGCTTGTCCAATGTAAAGGTATCATCTTGGAAATTGATCGTCTTGATCGGGTAACGCTCAGCCAAAGCGCGCAGCTCGCCCAGCACATGTTCTACGCTGCGCAAACGCACATAGCGCCCCAAGCCGGCGTAGCGCCGCTTCAAGCCCGGGTTGCAGCAATAAGAACAGTCATATGGGCAGCCACGGCCGGCCATGATATCGACCCAGCCATCGTTATCTTTCAAGATACTGCCATACATAAAGACGTCACGGTCTACAAAAGGTAACTCGTCAAGATCGGCAATCAGGGGACGTAGCGGATTGCGCACCCAGAATCGATCCAGCGCGGAAGGAAGATATGTGCCCTCGAGCGCCTGCCCCATTCCTTCCTTGCGACGCACCCAGAGGTTCTCGATGTGGCTAAAATCGCCGCCCTCTTCCAACTTCCGGCAGAGATCGCGCAGCGGGTATTCCCCTTCGCCGACACAGATCACATCGAAGGCGGGGCTGGCCGCCACCTGCTCCGGCACGAGGGTGGCATGTGTCCCACCGATGACCCGCAACAACTCCGGCCGCTCGGCGCGCAGATACTCGGCATAGCGTTCGATATAAGGATATTGGTGGGTAGTGGCCGAAAAGGCGATCAAATCGGGGCGAGCGGCGTCTACCTCGGCCAGGAACGCCTGCCGGGGCAGCTCCTGTTGCAAGTAAAGCAACGCGGTCTCGTGCCCATCCGCCTTGAGCACGGCGGAAAGGGAGCCGATGCCGGAGTAATACTTGCGGGCGCCGTAGCGTTCCTGCCCACTGATATCCGAGTAGACGAAAAGCACCTTCACGTCCCTACCCTCTCCTTCCGCTCATGGCGCAGCACTCCGTGGGTAGCTGCGCCCCTTGAGGATGGTGGGTATAAAGAAGCGCCGGTCCGGATTATGCGGCGTCGTCGAAGCCCAAGGGGTCAGCGTGGGCGTCGGCGTATGGGTGGGCCTGGGCGTTTGGGTGATCGAGGGGGTCGGCGTGGCCTGCGCCCACACAATGACCAACTCTGGCTTGTTGGACGGGCTCTCGCTGGAATTGAGGGTAAACGTCCCCAGCCCCCCTTCAGCACGCACGATCAGGCCATAGTTGCTGGCCGGGTTGGCAACCCACCGCTGCACGAGGTCGGTCACATTAAAGGTGTACCACTGAGGCACCGCGTTCATTGTCAGTGGCCCATAGCGCACGCCCTCGAAATCCTCGCCCACGGCCCCCGCGCCTGGCGCCGCCCAACCGGCGCCCTCGAAGCGGCTCTGCCAGGTGACCTGCTGCACATCCCACGGCTTGAGCAAACCATAGAGCGAGGTCTCTATGCTGTGGCTCGGATCCCATTTTTGCACGGCATACAACCTGAGCTGGGCGGATTTGACCACCGCGCCCGGAGGTAATAAGGCCGTATCCTGAAGATCGAAACGGATCAAAGCGGCGCGGCTGCCGCCATTGGTCAGGCGCAGCGCATCGGCAGCATGATTCGCCTGCGGCGAATACACCTCGATAAAGGTATCGACCACGCCGTTATAGCCGTTCTGGCCATGAGAGAGCACGAGCATCTGCGGCTGCGGGCCGGCGTGGGGGTAAACGACCAGGCGATGGCGGTCGCCCGGAATGTTGAGCACCAGCCGAGAACCGTCCGCCTGGACGGCGTACTGTTGATAGCCCCCGGTGGTGATATTGGCGTCCTCCACCGTATAGCTTACGCCGACGGGTAACCCCATGCGCGCCAGATCGAGGGTCAGGTTGATCGGCTTGTTACGCTCGTCATACACATCGATGGTGACCGAGCGATTCTCGCTTTCCGAGCCGTCGGGCTCCAACCAGGCGTTGACCTGGGTCCAGTGATCCCCCGTGGCCACGGCATAGGCGATGTCCAGCCAATAGTAGGATTTGGGCTCATCGGTGCGCACGGTGACCACCCGTGGATTGAGATTCACCGTATGTTGGGCGAAAAATCCCAACACAGCCGCCGCCGACCAATCCGGATGGTCCGCATCGTGGCCGCCCTCATAGGGATAAAGCGTCGCACGGCGTTGGCCGCCATAGTAAAGGTCGGCGTAATAATCCAGGCCCGATTTGAAATCGGTGGCGTGGTGATAGGGCACCACCGTATCCTGCGTGCCATGGACGATGATCGTGGGCATATTGCCCAGGTTCATCGGCATGCTGCTCACCGACTTGCGTTGATAGGCAAAAGGATCGACGTTCGGCGAGTGGTTGTCGCAATCCTTGGCGATGTTGGCCTGCCGGCTGGGCGATTCGTAATACCAGGCGGCCAGGTCGGTGGGTCCCTTGAACTCGGCCAGCGCGGCGAAACGATCGGGA
>JACIWY010000310.1 GCA_014360745.1 Chloroflexota bacterium | reverse complement strand
ACAAACCATAATAATCGTCGCCGTCGGCGAACGGATTACGACCCGTGTGCACATCGACCAGATACTGATGAATATGTAGGCTGGAGCCCGGAGCGTTCGCTAAGGGCCTGGGCATAAAAGTAGCCCTCAACCCCTGCCTCTGCGCCAACGTCTTGATCGCATATCGGACAGTCAACGTATGGTCGGCCATGTGCAACGCATGATCCGGCTGTAAATCGAGCTGATGCTGCCCCAGCCCTTCGCGATGATGCTCCGCCTCGATCCCAATGTCCAAAGCCTCCAGTGCGTTGATAACCTCCCGTCAGATCCAAGCCGTGCCATCGGCCAAGCTGCTTGAATATGCCGCGCCATCTAGGGTACCGTTTGATATCGGCAAGCCCTTTTCATCGGCCTTAAAAAGATAGAATTCGATCTCCGGCCCGACTCGATAGGCGAAGCCCATCTCGGCGGCCTTTTCCAGCGTTCGGATGAGCAGCGATCGCGGAACGCCTGGAAACAACTCTCCGGTGTATACACATCGCAGATCAAGCGGGCCATACGGCGCTCCGCAGCGCTCCATGGCACGACGGCAAAAGTGTCCAGGTCTGGCACAAGCAGCATATCGCTTTCGCTTACCTGCGCAAACCCCTCCATCGAGGAGCCATCGAACCATATCCCCGATGCCAGCAGTTCATCCGCCTGATCGGCCGGCACGGTGACGCTTTTAAGCACCCCGGCCAGATCTGCGAACTGCAAGGACAAAAAGCGAATAGCCTCATCGCGGATGATCTTGCCCAGATTGCCGGCTCGTATCGATCTGATGATGGAAGATCGGGGGCCCTGAAACACGGCGTACCTTCCTGCAAGAGCGCCGACCCGTCCGTAGCTAGGCTTAGTATAGTAGAGAGAGGCAGGAAAAGCTTCGGGCAAAAAAGGGAAACGGGGCGATCATACGTTTGTGCAATATGCACAAACCGCTTAAGGAACAAGTTCGTGGATTTTCAGCGCCAATTGCAACGCCAGGCGAGCCTCGGCATCGTTGAGATCTAGGCCCGTGATCTCGATAATGCGCTGCAATCGATAATTGAGCGTGTTACGATGAACATAAAGCACGCGCGCCGTACGGCTGGCGTTGGCGTTCTCGGCGAAAAAGACCCGCAGTGTATGCACCAAATCGGTATGATGCGCTTGGTCATAGCGCACCAGGTCGCCCAACGTTTCGTCATAGAAACGGGCCAGTTCATCGCGACCCTGCAGCTCCGTCAGCAAGCGATACAGCCCCATTTGCTCATAAAAATAGGGGCTTTGCAGGCTGGCCACATGCCGGCCTACTTCTCGCGCTCTCAGGGCCTGGCGAACGGAGCGCTGCAATGCGGGGATCCCTTCGCCAATTCGCCCCACGCCGACGCTACACAGTTCGGTGCCACTCCGCAGCGCCTGACGCAGCCATTCGCGAATGCGCCGATCGGGCAAGTCGGGAGGCAACGAACAGAACAACAGCAAATCGCCCCGATACCGTGCGATCACCGCGCTGGCGCCGTCGTTGCGCGCCGCCCAGTGCACATCCTGGGCCACGGTCTCGCAGAGATCGGAACGCACTTGGCGACTCGCGGCGCCCACGGCAATGGCCACATGACGTCTGTCCGCAGAGAGATCGTAGCCGAGCCTGGCCAGTCGAGCGACGATCGCCTCCTCCCCTTTGGCCGGGTCTAGCAGTTGCTCGACCAGGTCAAAGCCCAGCCGCTCTTCCGTCTCCTGTCGCGTCCGCTGCTGGAGGATCTCCAGGCCACAGACTTCAGCTGCCTGGCGTCCATACACCGCGATCAAAAGATGTGAGGGTCTGGCGGGCAAAGCGCCGCGCTCCCCCTCACTACTGCGCAACACAAGCTGCCCCAGCGCCTTGCCGCCGACGACGATGGGAAACGTCTCTTCTCTAGGAGGAGAGGAGGGTTCTAGGCCCTCCGAAGCTCTGACCTGGCCGATGTGGCTGAGCACAGCGCCGCTCTCTTCATAGACCAACACCTCGGCAGAGGTCAATGTAGACACCTCTTGCAACACTGCCGACAATCCGCCGCTAGCATAAAGTTGCAACAGGCGTTGACGGGCTTCCATTTCCCGCCGAGCGAGCTGGCCCTCGTGGTCTACCAACGTGCGCAGCACATCGCGCTCGACGAGACCTAGATCGGCCCCTGCGGGCAAGAGCAAAACCGGCAACCCCAAGCGGTCGGCCAAGGCGGCCTCGTCCGCAGAGATCGGCTCGTCGATGACGAGGCCCGAGGCACCCACGCGATGCAATTCTGTCAACAAATAACGAAAAGTGAGTCGAGGGTCGATCCGCCGCGCCAATTCGGGCCGCGCCAGGGCCAGATAACCGGCCTCCATAGCGCCGAAAAGAGGGAACGCCGCCCGCAACGAGGTAACCCACTCCACCGGATTCTCCAAACCGGCGGCGCCTCCGACCAAGCGGGTGCCCGGCGGCAAAGCCAGATGCCACACATCGCTTATCGTGATCCTGGCTCTTAATGCAGACATAATTACGCGACCATCGATCGACCCGGGCCCGTCTTTGCCGGCTCAGCCCCGCGAGGGTTTAAGCGAATCCACAAACTCGCGCAGGATGTGCAAGCTGTCATGCGGCCCCGGCGAAGCCTCCGGATGATACTGCACTGTGCGGATAGGCAGCTCCCGATGGCGCAGCCCTTCGATCGTCCCATCGTATAGGTTAATGTGCGTCACTTCAAAGGGCAAGCCCTTTAGCGATTCGGGATCGACACAGTAATTGTGGTTCTGTGCCGTGATCTCGACTTGCCCCGTGCACAAATCTTGCACCGGATGGTTGCCGCCATGGTGGCCAAAGGGCAATTTATAAATACGCGCACCGCCGGCCAAAGCGACAAGCTGATGACCCAGGCAAAGCCCAAAGGTCGGGCACCGGGCCATCACGCGGCGCACCAGCTCCACCTGCTCCTGCGCCTGGCGCGGATCACCGGGGCCATTGGCAAAGAGCACGCCATCCGGTTCCTCGCCGAGGATATCCTCGGCTGTAGCGCTGGAGGGCAATATCGTCACCCGGGCACCCATGCCCGTCAAAAGGCGCGCGATATTGTACTTGACCCCACAATCCACAACCACAACATGAGGGGCATCCGCCAGAGCCTCTTCGCTCGCTAAAATCGGCTCCCTCAAGTATTCCACCCAGCAACGCTTTACCGGCGTCGTCCAGGGCCGTTTGCGCGGATCCGTCACCGCTTCGACGGCCTCCAACTCGCTCATGTCCGGGGCGCTGCGGGCCGATTCTAATAACCGCTCGACATCTAACACTTGTGGATCTTCGCTTGCCGAACAGGCCAGCGCCGCGCGCATGACGCCCCGCCGCCTGATGGTCAGGGTGAGCCGTCGCGTATCCACGCCCGATAGGGCGGGCACGCCGTAGCGCATCAAATAATCGGGCAAGCTCTCCTCGGCCCGCCAGTTGCTGGGCACCCGACAGATTTGGCGCGCGATCACGGCACGCACAAAGGGCTGCCGCGATTCCACATCCTCGCCGTTCACGCCTACATTACCGATATGCGGGCAGGTAAAGACCACCATCTGCCCCCAGTAGGAGGGATCGGTGATAATCTCTTGGTAACCGGTCATGCTGGTGTTAAAAACGATCTCCCCCACCCATTCGCCATAAGCAGCCATCGCTTGCCCGGGGAACACGCTGCCGTCCTCCAGAACAAGCAAGCCGGTGATACCCTCCAGCATGGTTGTTTCGTTCGCCTTATTACCTATATCCTGCGCCATTTATTCGTCCTTTTGCTCCGCACTCGAACCGGGTAACTACTCAGGCTTCCACGGTAAGGGCAACCAAAACCGCGCCGCCCCCAACTCCGCCCTTCGGCGACCGACCCCGCCCACGAGGGTGAGCACGGATCAGCATCCGCCACAATGGTTGTCGCGATTTCCATCGCCGAGCTGAACAGTCCAACATCGCCCCACATCACCTCACAACAGAGCACGTCGCCCCTCTGTCGAGAGAAACGGAGGCAATCGGCGCTTGAAGGCGGTGAGCAGCATGCGCCGCCGAATGGCCTCAACCAGATCGAGGGTTACCGATTCACCCCCCTCGGCAGCGAGCCGTGCCGGGATCTCCTCCGGGGCCAGCCCTCTTTCGGTCAACAGGTAAAGCACCTGATCGGCCTGGTTATAGGTAAAACCCAGCTCCCCCTCGTCGGTTTGCCCTTTCCATAGATCGGCGCTGGGCGCCTTGAAGATAATCTCTTCCGGTACCCCCACATGGGCCGCTAATTGCCGCACCTGACATTTGTAGAGGTGTCCAAGCACTTCGAAGGCGGCCAGACCATCGCCGCCCAGAGTGAAATAGCCCAGCAGCCACTCGGTGCGGTTGCTCGTCCCCACCACCAATCCCTGGAACGCTACCGATTCGTCATAGAGGACGATCATGCGACAGCGGGCCATCACGTTGCCCAGGCGTCGCGAATCCATCATCGGGCGAGCTTCCAGCAAGGGCCGGACCATAGCCGTGATCTCAAAACGCTCGACAGGTATGCCCAGCCAGCAGGCCACTTGACGAGCATGAGCTTCGCTTTCCGGGTTGCTGGTGCAATAGGGCAAGATCAACCCCTTGACGTTTTCAGCCCCCAGAGCCTCTGCGCAGAGCGCCGCCGCCAGTGAGGAATCGACACCACCTGACAAGCCGACGACCGCCCGTTCATACCTTGCCCCATGCACTTGTTCGCGGATGAATTCGACGATGCGTTTCCGCTCGGCTTCGGCGTTCAATTGCAATGCTCTCAACATAATGTTTCCACCCGCCCAGATATTTATGGTCCGATCCTG
>JACIWY010000031.1 GCA_014360745.1 Chloroflexota bacterium | reverse complement strand
GACCTTGCCCGCCGAGCATTTTGTCCCCGGTCAGAACGTCATTCAGTTTATGGCCAACCTGCGGGCTTGTGATTGGGATTGCCGCGATCCCCTGTGGACCGAGATCTGGGCCGTGGTCCACCAGGACTCACGCATACACCTGAAGAGCAGCTCCCTGGGCGATGATATGACGCTGGATCATTTTCCCCTTCAGTTGGACGATTCGACGACGTTGGTATTCCCTGCTCAACCCAGTTCGCAGGAGTGGATGGGCGCCTTTGCCTTCCTGACCCGCTTGGGGCGCGACCTGCCCGACGGGGTCGATCGATTCACCATCATCACGGCCGATACTGTGGTGGGGGGCGGGCGGCTAGTTCGGGGGGTTGGCGGGGTCGGACGGGCGGGGGGGGGGGGGGGGCTCGCCGAGGTGGCTGACAAGATCTTTTTCCCCACCTTTGTTTTGGCGGGAAGGCCTATCGGTTTGGTGCAAGTCATGCCATCGCCGTGGAATGCGGCATATCCACTTTTGGTCGTCACGGGGCAACAGGATGAAGGCGCGGGCTGGGCGCTTCTGTTGTTGGGCGATTCGAGGCGTAGCGCATGGCTTCAAGGGGATCTGGCCGTGGTGGATCAGCAGGGTATCGTCACCACTCTGAATACCACCGCCTCGCCGACGCCGGTATCAGGGGTCATCGAGGGAACGCGCCCGACGCCTGGCTGGGTATTCTGGGCGCTGGCGGGGTTGTTGGGATTCCCCGTCCTGGCGCTGGCAGCCGTCGTCGTGCGGCGCTATATCTCCGCCAGATTGCAGGCTGGGGGAAAAGATGGATCTGATCAATGATCCGCACGCCGCTTCCCCTCGTACCACGGGAAAGCGGCTTGGCGAGCTCCTTCTCCAGCGGGGGCTGATCACGGAGGAACAGCTGGAACGAGCCCTGAAGGTTCAAGCCCGTGAGAAGGTTCGCCTAGGGCAGATACTGGTCAGCCTGGGGTTCATTAACCGCCTGGCGCTGGCCCAAGCACTGGCCGAACAATTAGGGCTCCCGTTCCGCAATATGCTCCTTGACCCGCCCCCTGACGATTTGGTCAGGCAACTCGACGCCGAGACGCTGCTCGAGTTGGGAGCGGTGCCGTTGATGATGGCTGAGGATCACGCCGTCGTGGGCTTTACCGATCCTCTGGATAACGCTGCCCGTCGGACCATGGAGCGGCTTTTGGGCAAACCCGTCCGCCCGGCCGTGATCAGCGAATACGATCTAGAGTGGGTCCTGGAACAGGTCTATCGAGAGGAACGCCTGAAGGAAAGCATTAGCGGGCTTTACTATCGTCATCCGACGGATTCAGCTTTTGGGACCCCGACAGATCGTCAGATCCTGGCCATTTATTTGATCTTGGCCACCGTCGTCGGTGGATTCCTGATGGCTCCGATGCGCTGGCTGGTCATCATCAATGTCGCCGTAACGGGCGTTTATCTGGCCATCATCCTGTACAAAGCGCTCGTGCTCTGGCAGGGCATCAAGTTGCAGGCTGTCTCGCAGGACGACGTGTGTTCGGCCCCTGAGGGCGCCGATATCCCCGATAGCGAGCTGCCCACCTATACGATCCTTGTGCCCCTCTTCCGCGAGGCCGCCGTGTTGCCCACTTTGCTCAAGGCTGTATCTCGGCTCGATTATCCCCGTGCCAAGCTCGACGTCAAATTGCTCTTTGAGGAATCGGATCCCGAGACTTTGGAAGCGGCCAAGCGGCTTCACCCGCCAGGCTATTTCAAGTTTATCGTGGTGCCAGATGGCGAGCCGAGGACCAAGCCCAAAGCTTGTAACTATGGCTTGATCCAGGCCACGGGCGAATATTGTGTGATCTATGATGCCGAGGATGTCCCCGAACCGGGGCAGTTGCGTAAGGCGGTGGCCGCCTTTCGAGTCGCGCCGGACGATGTGGTCTGCCTTCAGGCCGCGCTCAACTTTTACAACCCTCGTCAGAATCTGCTCACTCGCTGGTTCAGCGCCGAATATTCCCAATGGTTCGACATCTATTTGCCCGGCCTGATGGCTGCTCGGTCGCCGATCCCTTTGGGGGGGACCTCGAACCACTTTATCACCGAAAAACTGCGCGAGCTGGGAGCCTGGGATCCGTTCAACGTCACCGAGGATGTCGATCTCGGTATGCGCTTGCACAAGATGGGCTATCGCACCGAGATGTTCAACTCGACGACCTACGAAGAGGCGACCAGCCAACTGCATAACTGGATTCGCCAGCGGTCGCGATGGGTCAAGGGGTACATCCAGACCTGGCTCGTGCATATGCGCAACCTCGTTCGTCTCTGGAGGGAGCTCGGTCCGCGTTCGTTCCTGGCCTTTCAAGCGACGGTAGGCGGGTCTTTTTTCGTGTTGCTGGTGAATCCCTGGTATTGGTTCATCACTTTTGTTTGGTTAGTGAGTCGTTGGGATATTATCAATCTCTCTTTCCCGGGAATGTTGTATTATCTGTCGCTTATTTCCATGATTGTAGGTAATTTCTGCTTTTTATATGTTAATCTGGCCACTACCTATGCGCGAAGATATTACGACTTGTTGAATTATATATTAATCTGTCCTTTTTACTGGTTATTTATGAGTTTCGCTGCTTGGAAGGGATTCCTACAACTCATTACGCGGCCGTTCTACTGGGAAAAAACGGTGCACGGTATGGCGGATAGGCAGCCGATTCTGGACGGCGAGGGGTTGATGGATGATAAATCCTAAACGCCAAGAAGGCCGGGTTATCTTTGGGGCAACGCTGATCCTCTATCTGCTCATGGGGCTGGTGCTCGTCTTTCGTTTTCAGCTTTATCAACGCGATGCGATGGCCCGCACGGTCCATGCTCTGATGATCTTTTTCGGCACCGAGCCCAAACTGGCCAATATCGGTTTTCTCTGGCCGCCATTGCCGGTGTTGTTACAGCTTCCTCTGGTGCTCGTGACACCCCTTCGCTATCGAGGGTTGGCCGGAAACGTAGTCACCGCTTTCGCCGGAGCTACATGCGCGGCCTATCTGCATGGCCTTCTCCGCCGGCTGGGGTTAAGACGGGCATTACGCTATCTCCTGGTGGGTATCTTTGCCCTGAACCCCATGATCTTTTTGTACAGCGCGAATGGCAAAAGCGAGATGATCTCGGTTGCTCTCTTGGTGATGCAGTTCTACTACTATATCCGCTGGGCCGAGAAGGATAGCTGGGAACACCTGGCCATGATGGGGCTCATGGGGGGGCTGGCCTTTCTCACCCGTTATGAAGCGGTGTTCTTGGCCGGCGTTTTCCTGCTATTCATCGCTTACCAACTTGGGCGACGGGGCGAAGGGCTGGCTCATATCTGGGCCGCATGGTTGCTATACGGCATACTGGTGGCCTATGCGGTCATCATTTGGGTTGGAGCCAATTGGTTCATCATGGGGCACCCTTTCTATTTTGCCGTTGGCCCCTATAGCACGAACCAGTTTGCCCTGATGGAGATGCGCGACAAGCCCTGGTTGGTGGCTGTGCGATTCGACGTGAAATTAGCCCTCAGCACGGCATGCGAGCGCATCGCTCGTTTCTTTCCCGCGTTTTACTTGACATCGGCCCTGGTCATCGTGCGGGTCATCTGCCATCGTAATCGGCATCTACTGATCTACCTATTATTGCCGATCATCTTTATCTTTAATGCGTTAGTTAATTATTTGTGGGGTTTTCCTCTTGTATACATTCGCTATTATATTCTGACTATACCGATCTCTTTTATCCTCGGTGCGATGTTCCTGGCCCATATCCGCTCTTCTGTATTCCTGGAATTGGTGGTGGCGGTTATTCTCCTGCTCTCGGCGCCGGCGACGGCCCTGATGATGAATGAGCAAACCTCGACGATTGGGGAACACTATTTTATCCAGCGTATGCTTGGTCACGAGCTTCCCCCGCCCTACCCGGCGGAGAGACAGATGGCTGCCTATATCATCGAACACATCTCCCGACGGGATATATTGGCCGATACGGCGGCGGGCTCTGATGTGATCTTTTTCACTGGCAAGCCGGCGCTGTTTGTGCTCCCCGCCGACAGCGACTTTCACAGGGCGTTGTACGCTCCCTATGGCCGGGTCGGCTATGTGCTCGTCCCGGAAGCGGAGGATGCTGGTAGAGTGAACCAGATAGTAAAAACCTATCCCGATTTACAACATGTCGAGGATGTTGGCTGGGCACGTCTCGTTTATCGGGTGGAAGGGTGGCGGCTATATCGGGTGTTGAGCAATCCTGGAGCGAACGGGCAGGGGGATTAGGCCGCTACAAGCCGGATATCATCCACCGCGATCGTCGCGCTGGATCCGCTCGCTTCCTGGATTGTGAAACTGATGACCCGACGGTTTGCTGCGTCAAGATGCTCCAGGGGCACCAGCACCCGTTGCCATGCGCTCGCGACAAGGTGGCCCCCCTCTATGTAATAGCTCCCGGGCTGAATGAGCTGGCGCCTCAATTCCGTATCCCGATCGTCATAGAAATAGACCCAGAAGGGGGCATCGTCCATCGCGGGCCGGATATAAAATTCCACATAGGCATAACCGGTGGTATCAAGGGGTTCATGCAAAAGGCTGATGGCGCCCCAACTCTCCATGCGAGCCACGATGGTATAGCTGCCGCTATAGGGGGTTTCGGTGGAGTAAAAATCGACGGCGGCAGCCCACGAGACGTTATGCCAATCCTCGCCCAAGCCGTCCGTATAGATATCCAGCGCTCGCGTGTGGTCAACGGTAGGCAAGCGGGTATCCGTTGTGGATACTGTGCCACCGTACCATTCGGCCAGAATGCTCTCCGCGGGCTTGCCCATTGGCGTAAACCCATCACATTTCTCGCCGCCTTGGCTGGGGTCGGTCGTTACAGCCCAGACAAAGAGGCCGGCAAACCACGGTTGCTGGCTCAGCGACTCGAACATGGCTTGATAGGCCGCAGCTTGTTCATCCAAATCGATAGCGGTGCCACTGCCCGTCCATACCCAGGGATGGGTGGTGCATCCATCCTCGCTGGCATACCCGATCTCGGTCAAGAGGATCGGTTTGCCCCATCGGGCAAAGAGTTGGGTCAAGGTCTCGATATGGGGCGCCCAGCCGGCTTTGATCTCGTCCGCCGTGGCCTCATAGCGGTCGGTCAGCGGATAGTAACCGTCTACCCCGATGTAATCTACCTGATCCCACCAGTTGACCATGACCTCTTCGCCGTGGTTCGCCGCATACGTGATGGGGCCGTGGTAACGCTGGCGGACCCCCTTGATTAACCGACTCCAATAGCGTTTTTGCTGCGCGGTGCCTCCCAACTCGGTGCCGACGCAGAATTGATCTACGCCGAGCCTTTCGGCCAGCTCGGCGTACCTCATTACCCAACTGCCGTAGGATGTGAACCATCTGTTCCAGTCTCTATCCCGTTCAAAGGCTTCGCCGACCTGGCCATGCCAGCGATCGGGATCGTTTGCCAAATAGAGATGGATCTTGAGCATAACCTGCAGGCCACGCCGGTGTGCTGCCGTGATCACGTGGGTCAATTCGTCCTCTGAGGGGGTATCGGCGGTTATATAGACCTTGGTGGACGCATAGTTATCCTGCAAGAGGGGCACGCTCACGCTGATCCAATCCGCGCCGACGATCACCAGACGCTCCAGCATGAGATCGGCGTTTGGATCGTCATAGCGAATGCCGGCCCAAGGCACATAAGCAATCCCCTGTTGCCAAAGCCTATCTGGTGCCGAGGGCTCGGCGGATACGCTTCGGGCGCTCAAGGTCAGTGGCCAAAGCAATACCAACAACAGAAGCCCTTGCCATATCGCCTTGCCCTTGTATGTGTGTTGCATATTGCCCTGGCTCTCCCTGTGTGTGTACGTGCTCCGCCTCCCAATGTAACCTCTTTGCAGGGGCCGATGCGTGAAAGCTGCATGAACATGGGATGCGTTGAGCATGAAAACGGCGTAAACGATGCGTAAATGGCGCTGACAAGAGCCGACTCGTTGGCGAAGGTGGGGTGGCCGAGATTGGCGAGATTGCGACGCTCCGCTATACTATGGGGTATTGTTATGCCGCAGGAGGATGGATTTCCGGCAGGAGCTAAACACAGGTGGCCGTTCGCTCAATCACTAAAAAGGCAGAGGAGAACTCATGACCGACATCGACATAGGCCCAGACATTCAACGCCCTCCCAAGGAGCTCATCGAAAGATTAAAGGGCATCAGTGCTGCTACGGCGGCGGGCGAGCTTTCCCGCTTGGGGATCAGGAACCCTCATATCACCGGCCCCGTGTCGTTCAAGCCGGGCAAGCATGTGGTTGGCCCGGCGCTCACGCTGCAATTCATGCCCCGGCGCGAAGATCTGCATGCGACCGGCGAGTACGCTGGCCCGGAGCGGCAGAAGCATCGCCATGTGCTCTATCATGCTCAGCCGGGCGACGTGGTGGTCGTCGATGCGCGTGGTGATATGAACAGCGGCGTGTTCGGCGAGATGATGTTGACCTATTTTGCCGGCAAGGGCGGCGCGGGCGTGGTGATCGATGGCTGCATCCGCGATTTTCCTCATGCCAAAGAGCTCGATATCGGCTTGTGGCTAAGGGGTGTGACGCCCAATTTCCATGTGCAGACCAACATCTTTCCTCATGCGGTGAATGTGCCTATCGCCTGTGGAGGGGTTTTGGTGATGCCCGGCGATATTATTATCGCCGACGACGATGGCGCCGTGGTGGTGCCCATCAAGTTGGCGCCGGAGCTGGCCGAAAGGGCAAGTGCCAAGCACGAATGGGAGGATTTTACCCGCTTGCGGCTTTCGCAGGGAGGGGATCTGCGCAAGTATTATCCCTTGAACGATGAAGCGCGGATCGAATACGAGGAGTGGAAGAAGGCGCAGAGGTAGCTCCTTATCTCTGCGTCGCGGTTAACGCCATGTCTATCATCTCGGCGCGTCAGCTCGGCAAATACTATGGGGCCCAGGATGTCTTCCAGGGCCTTGACCTGGATATAGCCCGTGGCGACAAGATCGCTCTCGTCGGCCCGAACGGGGCCGGCAAGACGACGTTGCTGCGCATTCTCCTTGGTTTGGAGGAGCCGTCTCAAGGCAGCGTGACTCGGGCGCGCGGTCTGCGCATGGGCTATTTGCCCCAACGGGCCGAGTTTTCCAGCGAGCGGGCGCTCTATGATGAGATGCTCGACGTCTTTGAGCCCTTACGTCGCCAGGGGCAGGCGCTTTTGGAGTTGGCCCAACGCATCGCCGCCGCCGAGGATCCGACGGATCTCTTGGAACGCTATGCCATCGCCGAGCAGCGCTTTGAGCTGGAGGGTGGCTATGAGTATGAACTCAAGATCCGCCGCGTCCTCGGCGGCCTTGGCTTCTCGGAAGAGATGTACCGCTGGCCCATCGGCGTCCTCAGTGGAGGGCAGGTGACCCGCGCGCTTCTGGCCAAATTGCTCCTCCAAGAGCCGGATCTTCTCGTCCTCGACGAGCCCACTAACTATCTCGATCTGGGCGCCTTGGAATGGCTGGAAGCTTATCTGCAAGATTGGCGAGAAACGTTGCTCGTCGTCTCGCACGACCGCTATTTTCTAGATCGGGTGGTGTCGCGTGTCTGGGAGCTCAACTTTGGCCGGTTGGAGACCTATCGCGGCAACTATTCCCGCTATGTGCAACAGCGCGAGGAACGCCGCTTGCGCCTGGAGCGGGAATACGAGGCCCAACAAGAACTGATCGCCAAAACGGAGGACTTTGTCCGACGTTATAAAGCGGGCCAGCGCACCCGCGAGGCCCAAGGTCGTGAGAAGCGTTTGGAGCGTCTAGAACGCCTCGAAGCGCCGCGCGACGACAAGCCCATGCGGCTGCGCATGACCACCAACATACGCGCCGGCGATCGCGTGCTGTTCAGCGAAGGGGCGCTCATCGGCTATAAAGCCCGCCCAGGGGCGCTCACTGGCCAAGACGGCGAGCCCCAGGAGTATCCTCTGTTCGACACCGGCGAGTTCCTGATCCGGCGCGGTCAGCGTATCGCCTTGCTGGGCCCCAACGGTTCCGGCAAGACCACGTTTCTGCGCACCATCTTGGGAGAAATCGAGCCACTGCGCGGCGAGATTCGCATCGGCGCCAGCGTGCGCATCGGCTATCTGCCTCAAACCCAGGAATGGTTGGATAAATCGCGCACTGTGCTCGAGCAGATCATGGCCCTCGGTGACCTGGACATCGGCGAGGCGCGTTCGTTTTTGGGCCGCTTTCTCTTTTCTGGCGACGAGGTGTTCAAATCGATCGGCGATCTCTCCGGGGGGGAGCAGGCGAGGGTGGCGCTGGCCATCCTTTCCCTTGAGGACACCAACTTGCTCTTGCTCGACGAGCCTACGACCCACCTGGACATTCGCTCGCAGGAGGTCTTACAGGAGGTGCTCTGCGGTTTTAACGGCACGATCCTCTTTATCTCTCACGATCGCTATCTGATCGATGCCTTGGCCACGCACGTCTGGCACCTCCGCGACGGGCGCATGCTGCAGTACGAGGGCAACTATACCGCCTTTCTCGAAGCGCGCCAGCGCGAGCTCGCCGAGGCCCAGGATGGTCGGGCTGCCCAAGACACGTCCGTGTCCAGGCCGGATCGCGAACAACAACGCGAGGCTCGGCGGCTGAAGCGGCGTATTGAGGAGCTGGAACAAGAGATCGAGCGTCTGGAGAATCGGCTGGGGGTCATTCCGGAGTTGATCAACCTGGCCAGCTCGGTCCAAAATGTGGCCCAGGTCGAGGCGTTGGGGATTGAATACCAGGAGCTTCGCGAGGCATTGGCCGACCGTCTCGCCGAATGGGAGGCTTTGCTGAGCTGTGAGGCGAGTTAACCCTTACGTCATTGGGCTCACCGGCAATATTGCCGTCGGCAAGAGCACCGTTGCGGCCATGTTGGCTGAGCTGGGCGCCTGCGTGATCGATGCCGACCAATTGGCCCATGAAGCGATGCGGCCGGGCACGGAGGTACAGCGGCGTATCGTCGCCCATTTTGGTCCGGGCGTGCTCGATGCGGAGGGGCGGATCGATCGTCGGGCGCTGGGCGATATCGTCTTTGCCGATGCCGCCGCCTTGCGCGCTTTGGAACAGATCGTCCATCCAGCGGTCATTGCCGAGACGTTGCGTCGCCTTGCGACGTGCACCGCGCCGGTGGCCGTGGTCGAGGCGATTAAGCTGATCGAGGCCGGCATGGATCGTCACTGTGACGCGGTGTGGGTGGTGACCGCCTCTCACCAAGAGCAGGTGCGGCGCTTGATGGAGACTCGTTCCCTGACCCGGGCACAAGCCGAGTTGCGTATCGACGCGCAGCCCCCTGCGGAGGAAAAAGTGGCCCGGGCCGATGTCGTCATCGATAATTCTGCCACCCTCGACGCCACCTGGCAGC
Organism: Chloroflexota bacterium; assembly: GCA_014360745.1. GTDB lineage: Bacteria > Chloroflexota > Anaerolineae > UBA1429 > UBA1429 > JACIWY01. The sequence goes on along the minus strand of JACIWY010000031.1, from coordinate 6,296 downwards.
AAGTCGTCCGCGCTTGGAATCGGATACCCGGCGTGAAACCGGTGTCGGCCGGGCACGCTCGTTTATCGCCGACAGGAGGCGAATGCCGGTGAACAGGTTGCGCCGTCTGATGGGCCGACATCCCGTTCTGGTCAGTTGGTTGGCGTTGGCCATCGGTATGGTGCTGATCTTGCTGTGGGCCGCGGAGGAAGCCCCCCTGACGGGGGGGCAACGGGCCGTGCTGGTCGTGGGCTGCATTTTGCTGGCCGGCGCCTGTGCACGCATCATCGCTTGGGAACCGGCCGACATATCTGAGCCTGGGCCGAAAGGAGAGCATGACTGAGGATCGCCCGTTGCGCGTCTTGATGATGGCCGCCGAGATAGTGCCCTATGTCAAAACCGGCCAGGTGGCCGATGTGATCAGTGGCCTGGCCCGGGCGTTGCGCCGCTTGGGGCACGATGTGCGCGTGGCCATCCCCCGCTACAGCCATATCGATATCGAACGCTTTGGCCTGTCTCCCGTCTTGCCCGCCTTTCCGGTGCCGATGAACCGCCATCATGACTCGGTCACCGTCTATTACGCCGAGGAGCCGGCAGGCATTCCGGTCTATATGATGGATAACCCGCGCTATTTTGGCCAGCGGATGGCCGCTTTACACGGCCAGGATCCCGATCCCTTTATCTTTTATCCTCGCGCGACCCTGGAGATGATCCGCCAACCGGGCTTTGGCTGGGTGCCCGATGTCATTCATTGTCATGATTGGCAGACGGCCCTCGTGCCCAACTGGCTATCCACGCTCTATCGGGATGACCCGCTTTTGAAGGACACGGCGACGGTGCTGACCATCCATCGCCTTTCCCATCAGGGCATCTTTGGCTACCGCGTTCTGGAGGTGGCCGGCATCCGCGAGTTCGGCTTCCTCTATCATTCCGGGATTGCCGACCTGGGAGAACTGGTCGACCTGATGGGGCGCGGCATCTATTACGCCGATGCCATCACTACGGTGAGCCAGAGCTACGCGAAAGAGATCCTCACACCTGAGTATGGCGAGCGTTTGGATCCTTTGTTGCGCGATCGCCGCGATGCTCTTTTCGGCATTCTCAACGGGATCGACACCGAGTTGTATAATCCGGCGACCGATCCCCACATCCCGGCCAGGTTTGACGCCGACTCGCTCGACAAACGTGCGGCCAACAAGCCAGCTTTGCGGCAGGCGTTCGGGTTGAACGTGGCCGAAGTGCCCCTGATCGGCATGGTCTCGCGTTTGGTGGATGCCAAGGGGTTGGATCTGCTTACCGCCATGGTCGAGCCAATCATGGCCCATCTCGATCTCCAACTGGCCGTGGTCGGCGTCGGCGAGCCTAAATATCACAGCATGTTGCAAGAGTTCGCCAATCGTTACGCTGGCCGCATCGGCGTGCGGCTCACCTTCGATGACAAACTGGAACGCTTGGTATATGCCGGGAGCGATATGTTTCTCATGCCCTCACGCTTGGAGCCTTGTGGCCTAGGGCAGATGCTGGCCATGCGCTATGGCAGTGTGCCCATCGTACGCGCGACCGGCGGCCTGGCCGACACGGTGGATAATTACGATCCCAGTAGCGGCGAAGGCACCGGCTTTTCCTTCGTGGCCTATGAGCCCATAGCCATGTATACGGCCATCGTCCGGGCCGTCGAGGTGTATCATATGCACGAGCGTTGGCGCGCTCTGCAGAGGCAATGTATGCAGCGCGATTTTTCCTGGGATGCTTCTGCCCGGCGTTATATCACCGTCTATCATTTCGCTCGGCAGGCTCACCGCGAACACCCGCGCTATGAGACGGGTTGGGTGGGTTAGCGGGTTGGCCGGCGCATGATTTACCACTTGGTCGTCGGAGTTAGGGGGCGCATTTGTGGTTTTCTCGGTTTGATGCTCGGCTTTTTGGCCGCTTGTTCGTCGGCCTCTGCGCCGCGGGCGGCTCTTGACGTTTCCTCTCTCGATGGAAGGGGTGGCGCAGGGGGGGGCGGTGTTCTTGTGCAGCGTGCGCCGGCTACCTCGACGCTGCCAATGCCGTCCACGCTTACCGTTACAAAGGTGCCGACGGCCTCGGCCACGTGGACACCGCAGCCTTCTCCAAGCGCGGTCTCCACGATGGCTATCTCGCCTTTTACGGCGACATCGCGCCCCTCTTGGACGCCATCTCCCAGCCCCTCGCCCTCTTTTCCCCCTGGGCCGCTCATCGCCATTGATGCCGGGCATGGCGGCGTCGATCTAGGCGCCGTGCATCTCGACGATGCCGGGCGGCTCGACCTGACCGAAAGCGAGGTGAACCTGGCCATTGCCCTGGAACTGCAAACATTGCTCCTTGAGCGGGGGTATCGCGTCTATATGGTGCGCGATGGGGACTATTCCCTGAACGAGGAAGAAGGCCGAGACGTAAACGACAATGGCCTTGTGGATTTTGTCGACGAAGCGCAGGCCCGCGTGGATGCCGTCAACAAGGCCGGGGTCGACCTGCTGCTCTCCATCCATCAGAACGCCTTTTACCGGCGCGATGGTTCTCCTGCCGAGGATGTGGGCGGCACCGTGACCTACTATTGCGCCGATCGACCCTTTAGTGCAGACAGTCTGCGCTTTGCAGAGCAGGTCCAAGAAAAGCTCGTGGCTGCGCTTCGCGAACTGGGCCACGACGTGCATGATCGCGGCGTCCAGGATGACCTGGTGCTTCAAGTGCCTGGCGAACCCGGGTCTCATTTGATCCTACTGGGCCCCCAGACCGAGCGCATCGTCCGGCCTTCGGAAATGCCCGGCGTGCTTAGCGAGACGCTTTTTATCACCCATCGCGGCGAAGTGGCCCTGCTCAAGGATGGACGCGCCCTGCGCCGCTTGGCCTTGGCCTATGCCGAGGCCATCGATGCTTATTTCTCCACGGCGAACGATTCTTCATAGATTTCGTTTGCCGTGAGCTCAGGCCGTTTTGACGTTCCCGCGCCGCGAGATATCGCTGTCTAACCAGATCGTCACCGGCCCGTCGTTCCAGATTTCCACCAACATCATGGCCCCAAAGCGCCCCGTTTGCACAGAGCGCACCCCTTCTTGGGCCAGAAACTGGCAGAAACGCGCCACCAGCGGCCCGGCCACTTCGGGCGCGGCTGCATCGCTAAAGCTGGGCCGGCGGCCGCGGCGGGCATCGGCGTACAAGGTGAATTGCGAAACCACTAGCGCCTCGCCATCCACTTCTAGCAATGAACGATCAAAGCGCCCCTCCTTTTCAAAGATGCGCAAGTTGGCAATCTTGGCGGCCAGCCAGGCAGCCTCCTTTTCGGTGTCTCCTTCCTTGATTCCCAAAAGGATCACCAGGCCGCGCCCAATCTGCCCCACTATCTCCTCGCCCACTCGGACCGTTCCTCGCGTAACGCGCTGGATCACCGCTCGCATAGCGATCTGCTCCCTCCCCAAAATTTCGTGGCTTTTAGCTTTCCCCCACTCGGACCGAGGTGTTCAATAAGAGGCGGCGATCGGGGTCGATACGGCCATCCTGGAGGATCACCTCAAGTCGCTCGCCATTTGTCGGATCGTACATACCGATTTCTAACCTATAGATGCCCGGTGTGGCCCCCTCATCTACCTGAATTTCGTAATGGTCGATGAGGATCTCGCCCTTTATCCAGCCGCTCGTCGGTCTTTCCCCATCGACCGGCACACCGTCTTTTTGTCCGCGCACAAGACCGTTGCCATCTAACAAATGGGTAAAGACCACATAATCCGTCCCTGGCGGCCCGAGCGCCTGCCAGTACAATGTCAGATGCAGGGTTCCCCCTGGCGAGACGTGAGGCTCTTCGAGGTCATATCCTAGGAGGCGGATGTCCTCACCCAGAGTCGCTTGCTCAAGGTGGGCGATCGGTGGCGGCTCGAAGCGTCGCTCGCGGTGCTCAACGGCCAGCTCGCCCAGCAGCAGATCTTGGGCGACCAATCTCTGCCCCCGATCGGCGTCTATCAGGTTAAGGTATACCCCGTAGGTGCCGCTCTCGGCATCGGGCGGGATGGATAGCTCGTGAGCATAACGTAGCACATCGCCGGGTGCCCAGCGCGAGGTGGGGTATCCCTCGCCGACGGGCGCGCCTATCGCGGGTTGAAAGCCGGCGAGGGGCTCCCCTAGGGCGGTTCGCAGCTCCAGCGTCAAAGCATAATCGGCAGCCATCCTTTCCAGGCAGCGCCAATAAAGCATGACGCGCACCCGTTCCCCAGAGGTCGGTCGCTCATTGGACAGGCCGTATCCCAATATCTCGACTTGCTGGCCCAAGCGTAAAGAGAGAGGGTGGGGGATGGCCAGTGCGTCGCTCTCCGGCGGGATGGTCGCAGGCAGGACCTCGACAGAGCCCAGGATGAACGCCCCGGCGACGGATTCACCTCGCCCATCGCGAACCTCCAAGCGTTTCATATCGGCCAGGTTATACAACCCCACCGCCACCCGATAACGCCCAGGGGGAATGCCCGGCTCTGGCGAGAGGGTGTAGCGGCCAGTATGGCTTTCGTTCGGCAGCCAATGCCTGGTGCCCTGCCCCAGCTCGTCTCGCAATGGTGCATCGTATTGGCCCCACTTGGCGCCCCGCTCGTCGAGAAGATGGATAAAGAGATGATAGTCCGCATCGGGCGGGCGCAGCGCACGCCAACGCAGCCCCAGGCCCAAGGCCTGCCGGTATTCCACCACCGTGTCCGATAGGCCATATCCCTCTAGCGCCAATTGTTCCCCATAAGCGACCTCGAGGCGTATAGAGGCATCTACTTGGTGGAAGCGGGCGCGGTCGGACAGCCGGTAGCGGGAGTAGGTACCCAGGGGAAAGGGCTCGGTCCATAACCAGAGGGCGTTCTGGGCCAGTTGTCGCCGAATCGCCTCCGCACGCGCCGAGTGGCCGGTATACTCGACATAAAACAAATCCCTGTGTCCTGGCGCGGCCATGGCCAGAGCTTGGGCCACTGCTGCTTCCTCCTCTTGATCGATGATCACCACGGGTAACCGCCCTTTATAATGGCGCGTAAAGGCCGAAGGGGCGCTCAGCACGATCAGATCGTCGGAGCCGGCCGTTTGATCGATCTCGCGGCCCAGGGCGCGATGGTATTCGTTCGCGTAGAGCCAGGCATATTCGATCCCCGCCACGTGAGCCACAAATTCGGGCTTCTGAGTACTGTAAAAAAGATCCACCAGGGGCCCGCCTTGCTGCACATCGCCGATATAGAGCAGGACGTAATCCGCCTGAGGGATGTCCTGCGCCGTCAGCTTGACCATGTGCCCCGGGAAGGTGGGCGCCAAGCCAGCCACAGCCCAGGTGGCCACGGTGAGCTGTGGGGCATCCGGGTGGGCGGATAAATAGCGCGCCGCTTGCTCTATACCTTCTCCCCAGCCCATCGGCAAGACATTCACTGCCGCGGCAAGGCCCCCGATGCAGGGGTTGTAGGCCGCCAGATAATACGCCGGAAACAAAGGGGCCAACAGCAGGCCGGTTTGCAGAGCGATCCCCGCCATCAAGGCGATCCCCTGATAGAGCTTGGCCGGATGTCGAGTTGTCTCCTTGTCGCCCGAGCCGATGATCCCATCAAAGAGATCCAGAACGCTCGCCAACCCTAGCGCCGCGATGACGTCCATGGCCAGCATCGTGGGCAGCGCATAGCGATCGAATTTCTTGCCGCTTGAGCTGATTAGCGCCAGATGCAGCAAGCCCAGCAAGAGCATGCCACCCATCGTCGCCCGACGTGCGTCGTTGTGCAGAGGATCGAACCGCCTCGCCAGAACTAGGGCGACGGGCGCCAGCACTAGACCGACCACGGTCAGGGGCATTGTGCGAAAAAGGAGAACGGTGGGGTAGAACAAAGGGCCCGCATCCGTCACCGGTTGCCCTCGGAAAAAGGCGGCCGTGGCATCCCCTGGGCTGGTGGCGTATTCCAAAGACAACCCCACCATTGTGCGCAAGGCTCTGAGGGGCGCGCTCCACATGGCCGGCCATAGGAGGGCAAAGGCCCCTGCCGCCACCAGCCCCCAAATCGCGCCATCGCCGAGCAAGGCGCCCATTTGTCTGCGGGGCTCTCCGGGCTTGGCAAAGCTGCGCTTCAGGTGCCCGATGGCCAGCATAATGGCCACTGCGGGCACCGCAACCAAACCGTATGTTTTGGTAAGCGCTGCCAGCGCGCCCGCGATGGCCGAGAAGGCCCAATAGGTGCGCGAGCCTCCGCGGAGATAGACCAACGCGGCCAGGATGGAGACGAGCATAAACCCTGTAGCCAAAGCGTCGATGTGCAATACTCTCGACAGGCCCAAGTAGTAGGGATCGAAGCTGACCA
>JACIWY010000309.1 GCA_014360745.1 Chloroflexota bacterium | reverse complement strand
AAGGTGGCCTCCAAGTAGCGGGGAAAGGTGTACCCGCCCCCACCGATAAAGAACACGGCCAGATCGGGTTTGCGCTCGGCCAGGGGCTGTAAAATTCCGGCATAGGTCCGCTCATAGTCATAGACCAGATGGGTGGGGTCTTGGAGGTCGGTGTAGCTGTGCACCAGTCGATCCAACAGCAGCTCTCGCACCGGCCGTTTGCCTATCTCGATCTCGTTGACATTGATGCAATAATAGTCCGTTTCTTGCAGGCACTCGCGGGCCAGGAAACCCTGTCCATGGAGAAGCGCAATTCCCCCGCCAAAGAGGCCCAGGCAAATGGCGGCGCGGACGGCCGCACGGCGCCAGGGAGCCTCGGTCAAAAACCAAAGGGCCAGGGACAGGAGTAAAACGGCAAGGGCCAGCACGGTATTCTTGGTGCCGAGGGCGCGGATCAGCCAAAAGCCGGTGGCAAAAGTGCCCACGATGCTGCCGGCCACCGAGGCGGCATAGATGCGCCCCACAGTACTGCCGCTCTGGCTCAAGCTGTGCAGGCTGCGTTTGATCACGATGGGCGAGATGCAGCCGAGGACAATGGTCGGCGTGATAAAGACTCCGCCGACATACAAAAGCACCCAGGCCATCAACGGAACATGGCCCGAGAAGGTAAACTCGTGCAGATCGTTATTCAACCAGAGCACCGCCAAACAGCTCAACGAACCCGCAGCGAACAACCCACCCAGGAGGCCAAGGGTGGCGTGCCGATCTGCCAGGCGGCCTCCGAGGTAATTGCCCAACGAGGTGCCGGCCAGCGTGACGCCGATTACCGAGGTCCATGTATGCAGCGATACGCCTACTCGCGGCGCGATCAGCCGACTGGCCACCAACTCGAGGACCATGACGCAGCCACTGCTGAGGAATACGATCACATAGGGGCTCCATAAACGCTCTCGCAGATGCATGGGCATGCTCCGGGCCATCGGTTTCATTCTTCGCGCATCGGTTGAGCTATGCTATAATTGAAATCCAATGAATGCAAACGAATCGGGGCAAAATATGAATCGAGATCGTATTTTTTGGATCGTGGCAGTTGCCATTCTCGTGGCATACTTTATGCTACGCGGAGATATCCTCTCTTTTGGCATTACCATCATCGCCCTGCTGATAGCGGTGACGGTACATGAATGCGCCCACGCCTGGACCGCCGACTATCTCGGCGACCCCACGGCGCGGTTATTGGGCCGTGTCTCGCTCAACCCGTTGGTCCATCTGGATCCGCTTGGTACGGTGATGATGCTGATCACTGCTCTCACCGGCTTTGGCATCGGTTGGGGCAAGCCCGTGCCGGTAACGCCCTATCGCCTGCGTTACGGCGCCCGTCGGGGTACCGCTCTGGTGGCGCTTTCGGGCCCGGCCTCCAATCTAGCTGCGGCCATCCTCCTGGGCCTTGTGGCCCGTTTCGTCCAAGGGGTTGCGGGGCCGCAAGGGGTTTGGCTGTATAGGGTGCTGCAGATCATTGTGCTCACCAATATCGTCATTGCTATGTTCAATCTGTTGCCTTTGCCCCCCTTGGACGGGCACAGCGTTCTGATCGGGCTGCTCAGCTTCAGCCGCAGCCGCTGGGCTTGGCAGGCGACGGAGTTCATTTACAGCTTGCAGCGTTACGGCCCGATGTTGCTCTTTGGCTTGATCCTAATCTCGCAGTTCTTTGGGTTTAACCTCATCGGGCGGCTGATCGGCGGCCCCTCCTTTCTTATTTTTCGCGCCATCATGGGCCGCCTCGTTTAAAAGACGCAGGAGCAGCCATCGTTGGATATACGTTGGGGCTATCGTCTGTGGCAAGGGGTGATGCGTTTGCGAGCCCTTGTCTCGCCCCCTGATGCGACGGACGCGCAGCGATTGCTCTCTGCCGAGGCCTGGGCGCTTTTCCGAGGCCTATCCGCCGGCGACCGCGCCCATAGTTTGCGTGTTCTGAACGCACTACGACAACGGGGCGTATCGTCCACCGAACTATTGCAGGCCGCCTTGTTGCACGACGTGGGCAAGGCCGAGGGGCGGCTGACCCTGGTGCATAGGACGTTCATCGTGTGTTTGCGCCGCCTAAAGCCGGGTTGGCTCGTTCGTCTGGCGAACCCGCAACCGGATAGCTGGCGTTATCCTTTTTATGTCTACCTACGCCACGCCGAACTGGGGGCCGAGCGGTGCGCACAGGCAGGATGCTCGCCGGCCGTGGTGGCCCTCGTGCGGCACCACGAAAAGCCCCTTGACCAGATATCTGATGCTGCTCTTCGGGCTGGGGTCGCCCTACTGGCGGAGGCCGATGATCGCTGTTGAGAGGCCCTAGCCAAAGGAGGAAGAACGTTGAAGGTGACGTTGGTGGGATTGGGAATGGTGAGCCTGTCCGTGGGGTTGGCCTTGAAACAGCACGCGGGCCGAGTGAGCGTCACAGGCCATGACCCTGATGCAGATCGGGTGCGCGAAGCGCGCCGCAGAGGGGCGATCGACAAGGGCCATTGGAACCTGCTCGCCGCCTGTGATGGCGCCGATCTCGTTTTTCTTGATCTCCCCGGGGGAGAGGCGTTCAAGGCCATGCGCGTCCTGGCCTCGGAACTCACGGGACAGGTGGTCGTCTTGAACAATCAAGCTATCCAGCGAGCGGCGGCGCAATGGATGCGCCGCACCCCCGATGCCGATGTGCAGTTCGTCGGCGGGCACCTGCTCTTGTCCTTTCGGGGCGAGCGCGAGCCGGCGGCGGAATGGCTGCGCGATGCGCCTTTTTACCTGATCGCCGGCGAGAATGCGGCTGCTTGGGCCCTTGAACGTTGCTCTGAGCTGGCCGGTTACTTGGGGGCGCAGGTGATCTATATCGACGCTGAAGAGCATGATGGCTTGATGGCTGCTGCCGAGCAACTGCCCTTGGCCGCCGCTTTTTCCCTGGTCATGGCGCTCCGCCAGGCGGCCGGCTGGCGTGAACGAGCGCGCTGTCTTGGGCCTGGGTTAGAGATCATCGTCGCCCTTCTCGATACGCTCGACCCCAAGGCCGTTGTTGACGACCTGCTGGCCAACGGCGATAATTTGCTCCGTTGGCTGGATCTCTATGCTGTGCAATTGGCCCAAACGCGCCAACTGTTGGTCGATAACGATCGCGAGGCCCTCGAACAGAGGATTGCCGAGGCTATGGAAGCGTGTCGGCAGGCCGGCGCCGGGTCTCAGGAATCCACAAGGCAGGATACGCCCGGCCCTTGGAGAAGCCTTTTCCTGGGCTCTTGGGGGCGCGGGCCGTCTCGATAGAGGTCGTCGCGTCGAGTGTTGGGCGAGACCCACAAAAGTGCCCGGCACCTCATGGCCATCTTCAAGGGGGGAAACCATGACCAGCTTGACGGTGAGCATGCCCGCCTACAACGAGGCGGAGAATATCCGCGCCATGATCGACCTAGTCCGTGAAAAGGCGGGGCCTCTGGTGGACGAACTGGAGATCGTCGTCGTCAATGACGGCAGCAAGGACGACACCGCGGCCATCGTGGAGGCTATTTCTCGCCAGGATCCTCGCGTGCGGCTGATCAACCATGCGGTGAATTTGGGTTACGGGGCGGCCGTGCGCGACGCCGTATGGGCGGCTGGTAAAGAGCTAATCTTGCTCACAGATTCGGATTTGCAATTCGACCTGGCAGAGTTGGGGCGCTTTTTGCAACGCATCGACGGCGCGGACATGGTCATCGGTTATCGCTATGCCCGCAGCGACCCCTGGCATCGGCGGCTCTTTGGTCATGGCTGGAGCTGGCTGGTCAACCTGCTCTTTGGCTATACCGCCCGCGATGTCGATTGCGCCTTCAAGCTGTTCAAACGTCGCGTGATCGAGACGATCCACGTCGAATCGGGCGGGGCTATGTTCAGCGCCGAATTCTTGGTGCGCGCCAAGCGAGCCGGTTTCAAGATCGTCGAGGAGCCCGTCAGCCATCATCCTCGACGGGCCGGCAGCCAGACCGGCGCGCGGCCGGATGTGATCTTGCGTGCGTTTCGCGAGCTGCTCAAGATGCGCTGGCGGATGTGGATGGGCAAGTGACGCGGAAGGGATCATGATCGCCTCGCCCAAGAAGTTGGATGAAACGCCTCGGCCGAGCGCGAGCTATCGCATCTTGATGATCGCGGCCACCTCTTTTTTTGCCGATTACGGTTGCCATGTGCGCATCCTCGAAGAGGCGCGCATCCTGCAAAAGCTCGGCCACAAGGTGACCATCTGCACCTATCACAATGGGCGCGACCTTCCTGACCAGGATATCCGCCGCACGGTCAGCATCCCTTGGCGCCGCAATTACGAAGTCGGCTCCTCTCGGCACAAAATAGCCTTTGATCTGCTCTTGTTCTTGAGTGCTCTGCGTCTCATGCCCAAAGTGCGGCCAGATGTGATCCACGCCCATGGCTACGAGGCCGCGCTGATCGGCTATGCGCTTTCCAAGCTCTGGGGCACCCCTCTGGTTTTTGACCGCCAGGGCAGCCTCACCAGCGAGATGGTCGATCACCATTTTTTGGATCCTCACGGGCCCTTTTACGGCTTTTGGCGATGGCTGGAGCGCTTTATCGATCGCTCTTCTCCGCGTATCCTCACCAGCACAGAGCATGCCGCGGCGCAGTTGGCCGCCGATTTCGACGGCAAGGTCGATTGCGTTCCCGATTGCGTCAACACCGACATCTTTTGCCCGCAGCCGCGCGATGAGGCCTGGGCCTCTTTGAAGCGTGCCCTGGGCATTCCGGTTCAGCGGTTGGTGGTGATTTATCTGGGGCTGCTGGCCGAATACCAAGGCACGGACCATCTGTTGCGCGCCGCTCAAATCGTCTGTCGCCAGCGAGACGATGTGCAATTCCTCA
>JACIWY010000308.1 GCA_014360745.1 Chloroflexota bacterium | reverse complement strand
TAAAGGGGGGACAAATCTCTTCATAGAGCAAATCGGGCGGTTGATCGTCCGCCGTGCCCCATACCCAAGCGTCGATATCGCCATCCACCAGATTTACATTGCCCGTCAAAGGCCCCACCGATTCCCAATGTCCATCGCGGAAATAATAATGATACCAAAGCGTACAGTTATCCTCCGAGGGACACTGGCAAATGCAATTGTTAAGCGGAATCGGCATAGAACAACCCACACCGTTGATACTGCACATGACATTGCCGCCGGCGGGCGCCGCGGTATACACCAGCGCCAATCCCGCACGCATCAACAACTCGGTGCTCTCGATATCTGGGGCAACAAACTCCACACAAGAGGTGAACACATCGTCCGGGAACACCACTACCACTGCCACCCTGCGTGTCGCCCAAGACTGGGCCCAAGACACCCCCGTCGACGGCCCTATGAAAGCAAGCAGGATAGCAAACACGAGGGACAAGAGGACAAACGATTTTTTCTTCATCATCCCTACATCGAGACGGGCCCGCCCGGATTCGCCAGAAACAGGGCGAGAAAGTGAACGTGCAGCGTCATTCTACTTGCGCAGCCTTTGTTTCTCCAAATCGGGGAACGCTTTTCTATTGAGTTCCATCTAACTGCCGGTGCTGCGATAATGCCGTTCTCCAAACCGCCAGACGCGCAGCGCCAGACATAGAAAGGCCACGCCGATCAGCGGCGCTGCGTACTGGAAGCCGCGCGTTGTGCCCAACGGATCCTCGCGGCCAAGAATGGCAATTGCAGGGAAATAGGTAACCAATCCCAAAGGAACTATAAAGGTAAATAACCGTTGGAGCCAATCCCGATACACCGACAATGGAAACTGACCGGCCTCCACTCCGCCGTAGGTGACCGTGTTAACGATCTCTAGTGATTCGGTCGTCCAGAAACACATTGTCGCCTGCAAAACGAACAATCCCACAAAAAAACAAGCTCCCCCCAAGACGGCCAGCAATAACAGCCCTATTCGCGCACCATTCCATTCCACTCCCAAGGCCATTGAGGCCCATACCAGCACAAACAATCCTTGCGAAAAGCGCCCAATGCGCAACAGGTCGATCTCTTGTCCCGCTACTTGCAATGCCGTACCACGCGGACGCAACAATAGCCGATCGAAATCCCCGCCCCGCACCAACCGCGCAAAGGTATCGAAACCGCGCCCCACACCCTCGGCAACTGCAAAGGACACATTTACCATGCCGTAGAACAGAGCCACCTCCGGCAATCCCCAGCCCTGCAAACTGCCAAAGCGATCGAAAAGGACCAAAACGCCCAGAAATTCAATGCCCGTGGATAAAAAATGGCCGGCTGCTAGCATGGCAAAGGAGGCCCGATACTGCATCTGGCTACGGATCGAAATCGCCACATAACGGCCATAGAGGCACAGCGCACCTGGCGCATCTCTCATTTTCATCCCCCCTGAACGACCACCCGACGCAATCCTCGGGCCAACGCCCATCGCCCGATCCACACCAGGATCGCCACCCAAGCCCATTGATGCAAGATGGCCATCGGCGCCTCTCGATGCGGAATATGCCCCATGTACAACCGAAACGGCGTATCCATGAGGCCACGGAAAGGCAGCCAGGCCAAGATCGGTTGTGCCCAGTCAGGGAATAAGGGCAACGGTACCACCGCGCCGGAGAAAACCAGCGCCAACGCTGCCAACAGGCGAGAAAGGCCATCGCCCGATATCGTCCAAAACAACGAGATGCACATCAACGTGCCCAACGCCGCGCTTAGCAGCAACGCGCCGAGGAGGCCCAAGGCCCATCCCAAGCCGGCCATCAGCGACGCTGGCGGCTGAAGGCCCCAGAAAAGCCCGGCCAGAACGAACATCGGCACGCAGCGCAACAGGATAGGCGCTGCTCGCCCGGCCAAGTTTCGACAATACCATAGCCAATAGACGTCCGCCGGCCGCGCCAACTCGTAGGCTACTGTCCCATCGCGGATCATCGCCTGCACCTCGGCGTCCAAACGCCAGGGCAAAAGCAACAACATTGCCTGGATGAGCCACAAATAGGTCACCGTATCCTGAAACGACATCGGTAGCGCCGCCGTCGTCGAACGGTAAAAGGCCTCAAAGATCATCACCCGCATCAAGCCCCAAAAGGATTGTGTCACAACGCCGGCAAAGGCCGCCGCCCGATATTGTAGCAACATGCGGAACCGCGCCTTGAGCACCGCGAAATAGCCGACCCAAACGCCATTGCATACGGCGCGCCCAATCGCAAGGCTCATTGTTGTGACATTTCCTCATACGCTCGAGCCACGATCTCTTCGATAGGCTGGCTGTCAACGTACAGATCGCGGATGGAATAGCGGGCCATGATACGGTGGACCAATTCCGCCGCCGAGACTCGACTCGGATCGAAACGCAACTGCACCCTCGGCCCTGCCCGACCCACTACTTGGCAATCCGGATCCTCGATCGATTGCCCGGCATCCTCTAGGTCCACCGTTAGACACCGCTCACCTCGCACCTGGCGGCGTAGGTCCTCCACGGTGCCGTCCAGCAAAATATGCCCCCGATGGATCAAAATGATCCGTGAGCACAACGCCTCGACATCGTCCATATCGTGAGTGGTGAGGATTACCGTCACCCCTTCCTCTCGGTTGAGCCGGCGCACGAAATCACGCATCACCAACTTGGAGACGGCGTCCAAGCCAATTGTAGGCTCATCTAAGAAGAGCAATTTGGGCCGATGCAACAGAGCGGCCGCCAGATCACAACGCATTCGCTGGCCCAAACTAAGCTGTCGCACCGGCGTGTTCAACAATTCGCCCAAACCCATGCGCTCTACCAAAGCGTCCCGCGTCATCCAATACTCACGCCGTGGTACCCGATAGATGTCTCGCAACAAATCGAATGATTCGATCACCGGCAGGTCCCACCAGAGTTGCGTGCGCTGGCCAAACACCACGCCGATCTCCGCCACATGGGCAACTCGCTCGCGCCAAGGCGTGCGCCCCATGACTTTACAACGCCCACCGTCCGGCACCAGGATCCCCGCCAACACTTTGACCGTCGTCGATTTTCCCGCCCCATTGGGGCCAATGTAGCCGACGAGTTCTCCGCGTTCGAGAGTAAAAGAGATACCATCCAGCGCCCGTATCGTCCGGTAGCGTCGTCGCACAAGCCCTCGCAACGCACCCCAAACGCCGGGATCGCGCTCGGCCACGTAGAAGGCTTTGTACAGATTTTCTACCTCTACTACATACGCCATCGCGCTCCTTGATCACCCAACCCTTCCAGATCGGGAAAGCGAAAGGCCGGGTACATTGTTGTCGCCAGCCGACCCTTATGCTACACTTGTGTGCCGACAAAAAATCTTCGATCCTCTTGCCACCTTGGAGGCAACACACAGCGTCGTGACTTTTCTATCGTTAGCCAAATTCCGACCAACCAAGCTCTCCTATATCGCCGCACCCCTCCTTTATGGAGCTCTGGCCGTTCTGCTTACCTGGCCCATGGCGCGCCACCTGGGCACCCACCTCTTGGGCCAATCGGACGACACCCCTTTGCACTATTGGAACTGCTGGTGGGTCCAGCATGCCTTGCTCGAAGGACATTCGCCCTATTTCACCCGCTATCTTTTTTACCCTCGCGGGGTCAGCTTGTTAACCCACAACATCGCCTGGGGCAATGCCCTCGGTTTCATACTGCTGGAGCCGTTGCTCGGCGGCATCGCGGCCTATAACTTGACCCTGATCCTCAGTCTAGCTCTCTGCGGCTGGGCGGCTTTTGCCCTACTCCGGCATCTTACTCACCACTTGTCCGCTGCCCTTCTAGGCGGCATCATCTATCAAGCTTGGCCCTATCGCCTGTCCCAGCTTGGCCATCCCAATCTGCTTTCCACCTTCTGGATCCCGATCTTTATCTTGGCCCTCCTTCGGACACTGGAACACAGACAACGCCGAGATGCGCTATTCGTCGGCCTCGCTTTCGCGCTGGTCGGCTATACGCGCTGGCAATTGCTCATCCCCGCGACGATTATGGGCAGTTTCTTGTTTGCCGCATGGTTCTGGGCAAATCGACCAAGTAAGGCAGAGGGTTTTAGGCAACCCTTCAAGCAAGCCTGGCAACGTCTGGCTCTCGGCGCTGCCGTCGCCCTCTTGTTGTTGCTTCCCCCTTTGGTTTTGCTTGCCCGCGAATTACGCGGTGATCTTGGTCTCCAGGAGCTTTTCCGCCAAGATGAGGCCCGCAGCCAGGCGGACCTCATGGCTTATCTCACCCCTCAGGCTTCTCATCCTCTCTTTGGCTCCTGGAGCAGAGCGCTTTATGAACGCTATTACGCCGATCGCCAGGGCGGCCACTATCCCGCTTACCTAGGCTTGGCCACTTTCGTGCTGGCCCTGATCGGCCTTATACGACGCCCTCGACAGGGCTGGCCTTGGGCCGCCCTTATTCTCTTCTTTGGCCTACTTGCCCTGGGGCCTCTGCTGCGCATAAATGGCGTCGCCTATCCACGCGTGCCCACCCTTTATGGCCTTTTGGCTCCCTTGGAAGTTCTGCGCATCCTCCGCGAACCCGGGCGTTATGTATTGTTCCTAGCCCTGCCTTTTGCCGCGCTCGCCGCTCTGGCCATAGCCTCTTTGTCCATTCCCCGGCCCGCCCTTTGCTGGGTGGCCCTCGCGGCCCTGATCGTCGCCGAATACCTGCCCATCCCCATTCCCCTGCGCTATATCAAAGCTCCGCCTCAACCTTATGTTAATGTGGCTGCATCGCCTTCGACCGGCGCCGTGCTCGATCTCCCCATAGATCCCTACAAAGCCAAGGTCTATATGTTCGATCAAACCGTGCATGGGCGCCCTTTGATACAAGGCCATCTCTCGCGCCTTCCCGCAAG
>JACIWY010000307.1 GCA_014360745.1 Chloroflexota bacterium | reverse complement strand
AAGGCCTCCCTCCGGCCGCGTATAATGCACATCCGGAGGAAAGAATTCAGCGATGGCGTCGCACATAGCATTGCGGCGCTCCAAGTAAGTGTCACGGATGCGCTGCACCTGGGCCGGCAGCCAACCTCGGCGCATAAACTCGTAGGCCATGGTCTGGGCCAGGGCGTTGGTGTGCAGATCGTTGCCTTGTTTGGCCATGACAAAGTTCTGAGCGATCTCCTCCGGGCAGACGGCCCAGGCCAGACGCAGGCCGGGCGCCAGGGTTTTGGAGAAGGTGCTCAGATACACCGAATTGCCCCGCACATAAGCGCCCTGGGCAGCGTTCTCCGGAAAGCGCGCCAGATCGATCTGCGTCAGGGGGGGTAAAGGCTCTCCGGCAAAGCGCAAAGCGCCGTAAGGATCGTCCTCCAAAATGATCACCCCCTGGCGATCGGCGATCTCGACCAGCTTTTGGCGACGCTTCAGGGTCATGGTCACTCCGGTGGGGTTCTGAAAGGTGGGCAGCAGATACATGAATTTAGGCCGTTCGCGGGCCAACGTCTCCTCCAGGCCGTCGATGACGAGGCCGTCGTCGTCGAGCGGCGCGGTGACAAAGCGCACGCCATAAGCCTTGAACGTCTGCAAGGCGCCCAGGAAGGTGGGATTTTCGACCAGCACCGCGTCCCCTTCGTCCAAAAAGATGCGCCCCATCAGATCGAGGGCCTGCATGGAGCCGCTGGTGATGACGATATTCTCCATCCTGGCCGGAATGCCCTGTTGGGTCATGTGTTCGGCCACGATTTGTCGGAGCGCGGGCAGCCCGTCGGTGATGCCGTATTGCAACGATTCGCGAGGCATCTCAGAAAGCACATACGCACAGATCTCTTGAAACTGAGCCACGGGAAAGAGATCGGCCTCGGGCCAGCCCCCGGCCAGCGAGATGATGTCGGTCGAAGCGATGTTCTTAAAAATGTCGCGGATGACGGAGGTGGTCATCCATTCCAGCCGCCGGGCATAGAGCTTGTTCCAAGGTACGGTCATGATGAGACATCCTTTCGTCTGATCGTGGTGACAAGGCAAGGGCCAAAACCTAATCTAGGTAATACTTGGCCGCTTCGAGCCAGAAACACCGGGCTTGGCGACGCGCGCCGGGTTCAAGCCGGCCATTTCTTCGCGAGAGGCTATATAGATGCCGGTCAGAATGAGCAGCCCGCCCAAAAGCGCCGTCCAGCGAGGAACTTCGCCCAGGATAAGCAGGGCCAACAATGTGGCGCCGATAGGCTCCCCCAGGATGGCCAGGGTGACGAAGATGGGCGTAAAGTGCCCCAAGGCCCAATTAAAGGCCGAATGCCCCAAGATCTGGGGCCCCAAGGCCAGGCCGACGAACACGATATAAGTGCGAGCCTCATAGGCCAGCAAGGGTTGGCCGCCGAGCAGGGCGAACAAACATAACAAGATGCCGGCCACGCCATAGCAGGGCCAGACGTAGGCCAGCGTGCTCAGCCTGGCGCGCACCGAGCGCCCCAGTAAAATATAGGCCGAGGCGCTCATTGCGCCTAACAGCGCCAGCAGATCGCCCCATAGAGCCATGCCGGAAAAGGCTAGATCACCATAACTGATCACCACAGTACCCGCCAGCGATAGGACGATGGCCAACGTCGTGCGCCGGCTCAGACGCTCTTGTAGAAACCAATACGAAGCCAAGCCCACAAAGATCGGGTTGGTGGAAACCAAAATCACAGAGCTGGCCACGGTGGTATAAGACAGCGAGGTGATCCAGCTGGCCAGATGCAGAGCTAGGGCTGCCCCGGCAAGCAGCAGGCGAAAGGCCTCTTTTCTTGGAAGCAACCGGGCCTCTCTCCACAGGCTGGGCAGGGCCAGAGGTGTGAGTATAGCTGTGGCCAGCATCATGCGCCAGGTGCCCACCACCAGAGCCGGCGCCTGGGCCAGGCGCACCAGGATCGAGCCCGTGGAGATGGCGGCGATGCCCAAAGCGAGCACCAGCCAATGCAGGGGCTCATGGGCGTCCTTGGCGAGAGGTTCTTTGGCGATAATCGGTTGCTCGCTCACCCGGGGCCTTTCCCCCCCAAAGGGCTCTAACGGTTTCGAAAGCGTGGAGCGCGCTTTTCCAAAAAAGCTCCGGTGCCCTCTTGCCAATCCTCTTTTTCAGCCAACCAGCCAAAGAGGGCGGCTTCGGTCCCTAGCCCTTTGGTCGCATCCTCGAGATATCCTGCTCGCACGGCGCGCAACGTGGCGGCCAAAGCCGGCGCGCTGAGCCGGGCCAGTTCCCGCGCCAACTCCATCGCCTGGGACAGGGCTTGCCCGTCAGCGACTACGCGGTTTACCAAGCCCATGCCGAGCGCCTCTTGCGCGCCTAGGCGCCGACCGGTGAGCAACAAATCGAGCGCCCGCCCCAGCCCTACCAGGCGTGGCAGGCGCTGCGAGCCCCCCCAACCGACCATGACGCCAAGCTGCACCTCAGGGCTGCCGATTTGAGTACTCTCCTCCATAATGCGCAGGTGACAAGCAAGGGCCAACTCGGTGCCCCCGCCAAGGACATAACGCCCGTTGAGCGCGGCGATCACCGGCTTGGGCGAGCTCTCGATCAACTCGCAGAGCGCCTGGCCCCGACGCGAGAAGGCGCGGGCCGACTCGCAATCCCGCAGGGCATGGAGCTCGCGAATATCGGCTCCGGCGGCGAACAGCTTCCCCCGCCCGGTAAGGATCAAGACGCTCACATTGGGGTCGTTCAATGCCTGGCGCAGCGCCGAGGTCAACGCCTCAAGGGTGGCCGTGCTAAGCGCGTTGGCCGGGGGGTTATCGATGCTTACGATGGCAACACCCGCTTGAACCTCCAGAGTAACCGGCGATGGCTCTTGCATGTCTGCGTTCCTCACATCCAGTGTCCATTGGTGAGGCCATGATAGCGAGGGGAGGAAATAACGTCAAGATCGTTGCCCATACGTCGCGCATTGAGATTGCCCCAAACGATGTCTATGGTAGAATAACCATAGGGCCGGTGAATGGAAGAAACGAGGACAGCCCATGCCCATTCGTGTGTTGCCGCCCGAGGTGGCGGCGCAGATCGCAGCCGGTGAGGTCGTCGAAAGGCCGGTGTCGGTGGTCAAGGAGTTACTGGAGAACGCCATCGATGCCGACGCCGATGATATCGCCATCGATGTGCTCCAAGGGGGTCGGCGCTTGGTGCGCGTACGAGACGATGGCTGCGGCATCGTCGCCGCCGAGGCCGAGCTGGCCTTTCAGCGCCACGCCACCAGCAAGATCGAATCGGCCGAGGATCTCTATCGGGTGCGAACGCTCGGCTTTCGCGGCGAGGCCCTGGCCAGCATCGCCGCCGTGTCGCGCCTGACGTTATCGACACGTGCCGCCGGCGAAGAGGTCGGCACGCTGTTGCGTCTTGAAGGGGGGCGCGTCGTACAGCGCGAGCTCCAGGCGCGCCCCGTCGGCACCACCGTGCAGGTGGAGAACCTCTTTTTCAACACGCCGGCGAGGCTCAAATTCCTGCGCGCCGACGCCACCGAGGCGGGGCACATCGCCCGGCTGGTAAGCAGCTATGCGCTGGCCTATCCATCCAAACGCATCCTTTTGCAACATAACGAGCGCGAGGTGCTGCGCACCACCGGCACAGGCCAGCTTTTCGACGTTCTGGTCACCCTCTACGGGCTCGATGTGGCCGAAGAAATGGTCGAGATCCCCGAGCAAAGGGAAGGTGAGATGCGCCTCTCGGGCTATGTGGGCTTGCCCTCGTTGCATCGCTCCAACAGCCAGGAGCTTATTTTTTTCGTCAATCGCCGCTGGATTCAGGATCGCTCTCTGGCCTACGCCGTGCGCGAGGCCTACCACGCCTTGCTGCCCCAGAACCGTTACCCCGTGGCGATCGTGAGCGTCGAGCTGCCCCCTGAGGAGGTAGACGTTAATATCCATCCCACCAAGCAAGAAGTGCGTTTCCGTCATGCGCGGGCGGTGTTCACTTTGGTACAACGCGCGGTGCGTTCGACACTGATGGGGCGCCATCCCTTCTCGGTGGTACAGATACCGGCCGGGGGAACCACATGGAGAGAGGAACGGAGACACCTACCGCCATTGACGCCGGAACAAGCCCGCCTGGGGCTGGAGGCGCAACGCACCGGTGATATCTCACCCGGCTGGGGGCGGATCGCGCCCACCGAGGAAGAGGCCGCGGAACGTCTGCCCATGTTGCGCGTCATCGGCCAGATCGCCCAGACCTATATCGTGGCCGAGGGGCCAGGGGGGCTTTATCTCATCGACCAACATGCCGCCCACGAGCGCATCCGCTACGAGACGCTGAAAGAACAACGGGCCCGCCGCCAAGTGGCCTCGCAAGAGTTGCTCGACCCTGTGCCGGTGGAGCTCAGTCCTCAGCAAGCTATACTGTTGGAAGAGCATCTGACAACGCTGGCCGATTTTGGGCTGGAGGTCATTCCCTTTGGGGGAACCACGTTTTTGGTCAAGCGTGTGCCGGCCAGCCTGGCCGGCGAGGATATCCCCGCCGCCTTGATCGAGATGCTCGACGCTGCTTTGGAGGATGGCCGCCCCGATTTCTCTTGGGAAGAGCAGGCCCTGATCACCCTCTCCTGCCATACCGCCGTGCGCGCCGGCCAAACCCTAGCCATCGAGGAAATGCGCGATCTGGTGCGCCAACTCGAACGTTCCGCTCTGCCCCACTCTTGCCCTCACGGGCGCCCGACCGTCATGCACATGAGCCATGCCCAAATCGCCCAACAGTTCGCCCGGCGCTGAACAGCGGTGCCCACGAAAAAGCGCCCGGCCCCGCAACCCTGCCACCGAGTTGGCGTAAAGTAAAAAGACAAAACCTCTTGGGGATAGCTATGTCTGAACGATATGCCCGTAGCATTTTCTGGCCCGTGCTGTT
>JACIWY010000306.1 GCA_014360745.1 Chloroflexota bacterium | reverse complement strand
AGTGCACACGGGCCGGGTCGTATTGTGTCCGCGGGGGCTTGTGCTGTTCCGGCCAACCCACATAAACGACCCCTAGTGGGATCACATGTTTGGGCAAGCCCAGCAACCCCGAAACGGCGCGCACAAAAGGCGCGATAGGATGTACGCCGACCCACACTGCGCCCAGGCCTCTGCCGGCAGCGGTCAGCAGGATGTTTTGCGTGGCCGCGGAACAATCTTGGATCCAAAAGTCGCGAGGTGGCCCCGGCCAGGCGCGGCGCAGGTTGCCACAAACGACGATGGCCAGCGGCGCCTCATAACGCCCAAAGACCAATCGCTGACGGAGGCCGCGCAACAAATCGGGATCGGTGACGACCAGAAACTCCCACGGCTTGCGGTTGCTCGCCGAAGGAGCGGCCATGGCGGCCTGCAACAGCGCCGTAACCATTTCCGCCGGCACTGGCTCGGGCGTAAATTTGCGAATACTGCGCCGTGCCATGATATGTTCCAGGATCTCGCCCATGCTTCTTCTCCTGCCCAAGGAACTGAGCCGATTGTAGCCGGGAGCCGCCCCGCTCGTCAATTATGGCGTGCCCCTTCAATGCCAACCTCCTAAAACTTTGACATCCCCCCACTGCCGGTATATCATACCTGGCGTGCAAGCGTCTGCTTGCCGGGCTAAGGTGGATGGCTCCTAGCAAGTAAGCTGTCCCCCTTCCATATCGAACAGGGATTAGATGGACCGCGACCGGCTTGGCCGCCTTATCGGCCTAGCAACCGAACTTGGCCTGACCATGGGATTAACCGCTGCCGGGATGGTGGTGCTCGGTTTGCTGGCGGGAAGATGGCTCGATGCCAGATGGGGCAGCGGTCCTATAGCTACGATGGTCCTTGTGCTGGCCGGGGCCATCGCCGGGCAGGTCGCGGCCTATCGCCTGGCCAGACGCACAGCTCTACGTTTGGCCCAGGATGCGGACAGCTTTTTGTACGCCCAAGATGTCTTGGCCGCATTGGCTTTGGCCTTCCGCGCCCTGGCCATGATCGCCTTTCCCAGCGTTATCGGCGTGGCTGTGGGGCTGTATGTAGACCGCCGCTTGGGCACCGGCATTATCGTTACCCTGATCCTGGTCTTGAGCGGCCTTGCCGCCGGCTTATTGGGCGCTCTGCGCCTGACACAGGCCCGCCGTGAGAAGTTCGACGAAAAAGGGCGATAGTACGTGTTCACTTATCGAGGATTGATCGCGTTCGCTATCATTATACTCCTTGTTCTGGCCGACGTTGCCAGCCCTCTCCGAGTCGAGAATATCCACATCGAGCTCAGACCCGAGCCGATCCTTTTCGCGGGCCCGCTGACCATCACCAACACTCTGCTTGGCAGCTGGCTGGCTATGGTGTTGTTGGTAATTTTGGCCCTGCTTTCCACGCGCCGCCTGGTCGACACGCCCGCGCCCTTGTCGTTGCAGAACATCGTAGAAGCCTTGGTCGAAGCGTTGCTCAACTTTATGCGGCGCTTTGTGGGCGAGCGCGCTTGGGGCTTTTTTCCCGTGGTGGGCACCTTCTTCCTCTATATCCTGTTCATGAATTGGTTGTCTATCATGCCCGGCTTTGGCAGCATCGGCTTTACCCGCACGGCACAAGGGGAACGGATTTTCGTGCCCCTGTTCCGTGGCGGCACGACCGATCTCAACACCACGGTGGCCCTGGCGTTCTGCTCAGTGTTTAGCGCCCAGGTCTTGGGCATTCGTTCGCTAGGCTTCCGCGATTACCTGCTTCAGTATATTGCCGTGGGCAAGTACCTGGCCTTTTTCCGCCAGCTCGTGCGCGAAGGTCGGGCCAACTTGGGATTGCTCGTCGGCGGAACCTTGGACGTATTCGTTGGGTTGCTTGAGCTTTTTGACCAGCTAACCAAGATCATCTCTTTTGCTTTTCGACTTTTTGGAAACGTGTTCGGGGGGGAGGTCTTGCTCGCCGTGATGGCTTTTTTGCTCCCCTTCTTGGTGTCTACACCTTTTATGGCCATGGAGCTGTTCACCGGGGCGATACAAGCCTTTGTGTTCGCCGTGTTGAGCACGGCCTTCTTTGGCCAAGCCACCGCCGAGCACAGGCATCAGGGAGAGAACGCAGAGTCCGACGAGGGCCAAGGCCCTGAACAACCCAGCCCCTGACACGGAGGAGCATGCATGGAGATCAGTCGTGATTTGGTTGCAGGTTTGACCATCGCCATCGGCAGCATCGGCCCGGCGTTGGGCATTGGCTGGTTCGTTTCCGCGGCTATGGAAGCATTGGGCCGTAACCCGGAGGCCGAACGCGCCATCAGCACCAACCTGATCGTAGCTCTGGCTTTTACCGAGGCCATCGCCATTTATGCCCTGGTCGTGGCCTTGGCCGTCAAGTTTGTGGTGTAGGGTTACAGGCCCCTACCCAGCCGAGGACGGTGTTTTCCATAGCTCGATAGTGTGAGGCGAAAGGATCTAACAGTGGCAGAACTAGGCCTTGATCTGGGGCTTATCCTTTCCCAGGTCGTCAACTTTGGGCTTTTGTTGGCCTTGCTCTATACCTTCTTGCATCGCCCCATCTTGAACAAGTTGCGCGAGCGGGCACAACGGATACAAGAAGGATTGGAGGCGGCCGATCGGGCCAAAGTGCTTATGGCCGAAGCTGAAGAGCACTACCGGGCCGAGATAGAGCGCGCCCGCCGCGAAGCCCGCGAGATCATCGAGCGCGCCACACGCGCTGCCGAACAACAACGCCAAGAAATTCTGGCCCGCGCCCGGCAGGATGCCCATGACCTGGTCTTGCAGGCGCAGCGTCAGGCTCAGCGCGAGATCGAGAGAGAACAGCTCGCCTTTCATCGCGAGGTGATCGACCTTGCGCTGGCGGCCACCTCGCGCCTGCTCCAAGAAGAGTTGGACGACGAAAAGCACCACGAGCTGATTCGCCAGTTCATCGAGCAAGCCAACGGTTTGCGAACATGACCGATCGTCCGCAATCCCTTTCTTCTTCCGCCATCTCAACTCCCCTCGCCGGCGGGCCGGCGAGGGAGCTGACGGCAACGAACGAAACCATCAAAGAAGCAGAAACCCTTCAGGAGGCCGTGCGGCCCAAGGTAGCCGAAATCCGCGTGGCGACCGAGCTATACGGCGAAGAAATGCAGCAGCTTAAAACCACCTTGGAGCGGATCTTTGGGGGGCCTCTGGAACTTCGCTTGATCCTCGATCCGGACATCATCGGCGGGGTGTGGGTGCGCGTAGGGGATACGGTGCTCGATGGCACCCTACGAGGCCAGATCGAGGCTCTGCGCCATCATCTCACGGCGCAATGCCGGGCGATGATGACCGGCGAAATGACCTTCGGCGAATCGGAGGGCACGGGCCCATGACCGAAGCGCTGCTCTCTAATGTGCCCTCTCCAGACCGGGTTTGCTCCGCGCTACGTCAGCAAATAGTGCGCTTTCGCTTCTCCTTGCGCCCGGTCTCGGTGGGCACGGTCACGGAGGTCGGCGACGGCATTGCCCGTATCTCGGGCTTGCATGACATCATGGTCGGCGAGATGGTCGAGTTCGAAGACGAGACGCTCGGCATGGCCCTGAACCTGGAGGCCGAGAGCGTTGGCGTGATCGTCTTGGGCAGCGATGAGCGCATTCACGAGGGCAGCACCGTTCGTTCGCTCGGCCAAATAGCTGCCGTGCCGGTGGGCGACGAGCTCTTGGGGCGCGTGGTAGACGCCCTGGGCCGCCCGCTCGATCGCAAGGGCCCTCTGCACACCAACCGCACCCGTCCGGTGGAGCGCGCCGCGCCGGGCATTATCGAGCGCCAGCCGATCCGCGTCCCCCTACATACGGGCATCAAGGCGGTGGACGCGTTGGTGCCCATCGGGCGCGGCCAGCGCGAGTTGATCATCGGCGATCGCCAGACCGGCAAAACCACGCTGGCCGTGGATGCCATTCTCAACCAAACGGCGGACGACGTGCTTTGCATCTATGTGGCCATTGGGCAAAAGCTCGCCAGCGTGGCGCAGGTAGTGCACGTGTTGGAGCGCCACGGCGTGTTGGAACGCACCGTCGTCGTCGTAGCCGACGCCGGCGTCCCCGCGGCGCTGCAATACCTGGCTCCTTACGCCGGTTGTGCGATCGGCGAGGAATTCATGGAGCACGGCCGCGATGTGCTCATTGTGTACGATGATCTGACCAAACATGCCTGGGCTTATCGCCAGATTTCTTTGCTGTTGCGCCGCCCTCCTGGCCGAGAGGCCTTTCCCGGCGACATCTTTTATCTGCACGCCAGGTTGCTCGAACGAGCGGGGCGGTTGGGCGAGGCCTACGGCGGAGGGTCGATGACCGCCTTGCCCATCATCGAAACCCAGATGGGAGATCTGGCCGCATACATTCCGACCAACGTCATTTCGATCACCGACGGGCAGATCTTTCTCGAACAAGATCTCTTTCACGCCGGCGTGCGCCCGGCGATCAACGTCGGCCTTTCGGTATCGCGCGTGGCCGGCGCTGCCCAAACTCCGGCGATGAGAACGGTGGCCGGGCGTTTGCGCTTGGAAATGGCCCAATATCGAGAGCTGGCCACTTTTGCCCAATTCGGCACCGAGCTAGACCGCAACACGCGCGCCGCCCTGGATCGCGGCGCGCGCATCCTTGAGGTGCTCAAGCAGGATCGGCATCATCCGGTTTCTATCGAAGAGCAGATCGCCCTCTTTTTCGCCGTGACGCAAGGCTTCCTCGACGATATACCTATCGAGCGCATCTCCGAGTTCGAGCGGCAGTTCAGCGCCTTTTTGCAGGAGCGACAGGGCCTGCGCAATGCCATCGCCATCCAGCAAGAGTTGACGCCCGAACTCGAAGCCCTGCTCAGCGAATCGATCCACGAGTTCAAGGAAAGCTACCTGACGCTGGACGCTTAGCCGCCAAACGTATTTCACTGCCTATGGCCAATCTA
>JACIWY010000305.1 GCA_014360745.1 Chloroflexota bacterium | reverse complement strand
GTGACACGATGATGGACAACGACGTCATGCATGATCTGGGCCAAGAGTTGCGCGAAGACACTTTGCGCTACTCATTGTTGGCCACCGTCTTACTTGGATTTATATTCCTTTTTATTGATGAGTTGCCACCGCCATCCATAGGATCAATAGGCCTAATCTTATTTATAATGGGCATCGTTATATGGCTATTACTTCCATATCATTATATTTCTTCTCTATTGCTAACATCTATTTTACTACTTATGTTTTATCTTATTTCTCTATGGTATCCTGATCTGAATTGCCCTTACTTTTTTATTGTCCCCATTCTTGTTGCCTTGATGACAGGGGGACTAGTAATTGGTTTGTTGGCTTCTTTAGCCTGTTCATTGGTTCTATATCTTTTTTTGGCTGGACAGTCGGCATCGATATCCTCGATCTTTCTCAATCTGGCAGGGCTTTGGGCGGTGACCGGATTGTTGGCCATTTCCCAGCACCCCGAACGGCGCATGTTGGCCTGGGCCTGGCAGGGCTATGCTCAGGCTCGGGCGGCGCTAGAGCAGGCGCGCGATCGCCAAGTGGAGCTCAAGCAGGCGCTGGAGGATCTCGCGCTCGCTAACCGCGAGACGATCCGGCTCAATGAGATGCTCTCCGCTGCACGGCGGGCGGTGGAGGAGGCGAGGCGGGCGAAGGAAGAGTTTGTGGCCAATGTCAGCCACGAATTGCGTACCCCGTTGAACATGATCATCGGCTTCAGTGATATGATCCTCGATGCGCCAGAGACCTATTCTCATCGCCTTCCCAGTGCGTTGTTGGCCGATGTGGCCGCCATTCGTCGCAACAGCCAACATCTCTCTGAATTGGTGGATGACGTCCTCGATCTCTCGGAGGCTGACAGCGGGAGCATGCAACTTTTCAAGGAACGCGTTTCTTTGGCCGAGGTCATCCAAGAGGCCAAGGATACGGTCGGCGGTTTCTTTGAAAAAAAGGGGTTAACGTTGAATGTCGATGTGCCCCCAGATTTGCCCCCCATGCAGTGCGATCGGACCCGCATTCGGCAGGTGTTGCTCAACCTCTTGAGCAACGCGGCTCGCTTTACCGAGCGGGGAGGCGCGACGATACGAGCGTGGGTCGAGGGCCAGATGGTGACCATTAGTGTGGCGGATACCGGTTTGGGGATGGCCGCCGACAAGGTGGAAAAACTATTCGAACCTTTTCAGCAGGGCGATCCGTCCATTCGCCGGCGATTCGGAGGCAGCGGGTTGGGTTTGGCCATCAGCAAGCGTTTGGTAGAGATGCATGGAGGGCGAATCTGGCTCGAAAGCAAGATGGGCGAGGGGACGACGGCGTCTTTTAGCTTACCGTTGAACGGAGATTGGGATACGTCCGACAGTCGGCGTTGGTTTGGAGAGTATCAGGCCTATGTGCCCAGACCACGTGTCGCCAGTTTGCCCCCCTTGCGGGCCAAACCGCGGGTGGTCGTCGTCGAAGAGGGTTCGGTTCTATCCGGGCTGATCGAGCGCTACGCAGAGGACATCGAGCCCGTGGTTGTGCGCACCCTCGATGAGGCCGCCTACGCGGTGGAAGCCAACGCCGCCAGCGCGCTGGTCGTCAATGATGCGCTGGATGCCGGCGCCGAGATTCTGGCCAGGTTGCCTCGTATGGGGTTCAATGTGCCTATCTTGTCCTGTTGGGTGCCCGAGCGCAGCGCGGCCTCGGCCAAATTGGGGGTGCAAGGGTATCTGGTCAAGCCGGTGAGCCGGTCAGCGCTCTTTCGGGCCATCGAGCAAGTAGCTCCCGAAGCGCGAACCATTGTCCTGGCCGATGATGATGCGGAGGCGCGTCGTCTTTTCGGGCGCATACTGGCCTCGGCCGAGCGTTCTTACGTCGTCCTCCATGCGCGCGATGGGGAACGAACGTTGGATTTGTTGCGCACGCGGAAACCGGATTTGCTGCTATTGGATTTGATCATGCCCAATATGGATGGCTTCGAAGTGTTGCGCGTGATGCGCCGCGAGCCCGCTTTGGCCAGTATCCCGGTTATTGTTCTATCGGCCAAGGACCCTGAGCGCGAACCGTTGATCAGCCGCAGCCTGATGCTCAGCCGTCAAGATGGTTTATCGCCACGAGATTTGATCAATGCGCTGCAGGCCATCGTGCATACGCTCAAGCCTCGCTTTGGCGAGCCAAAGCCGCAATAAGCGCCTCGCGAGAGGTGGGCTTGGGGACGAAATCGGCGGCTCCGAGCGATAGGGCCAATTCCTGCTGAGGCAGCACCGTGCAAACGACGACGGGGATATGCGCCGTCGCGGGATGGTGACGCAGGCGGGTGAGGAGCTCCCAGCCGTCGATGCCCGGCATCATGACATCCAACAAGATCACGCGCGGTTGTTCGCATTCGGCCAGTTCAAAGGCTTTGTGAGGGTCGCGCTCTGCCAGGACTTGGAAGCGGGTGTGTTCCAGATAGCGCTGCCATAATTGCAACGTGTCAGCATTATCCTCGATGGCCAGCACCAGTATCTGCTCCGCTGAGGGCAGGGTGAGGGAAAACATCAGAAAAGAATCCTGTTCGTGGATGGAGAGGTCCCCCCCAAACGGTCGAAGCAAACGTCGGGCGATTTCCACCTTGGTCTCGTCCCAGAGCCAGCGGCTCGGAGCGCGACGCTCCGCCGCGCTGGCCACCAACTCGATGCATACCTGATCTCGCATGGCTTTGGCCGTGATCGAGAGGGTGCCTCCTGGCGTGATCTGTATCGCTGCTGCGAGTAGATTCAGCACCACCTGCTTCAGGATGGTCTGGTCGATGGCTACCTGGGGTAGGGCCATGGTCGCCCCTCTGCCCAACGTTACGCCATAGGCCATGGCCAGCGAACGGGCCGTTTGCAGGGCTTCGTTAAGCAGGGTATCCACGCAGGCCGAGCCCTTGCCCATGGAGCTTTCCAGCCAAAGCAGCTCGCGGTCGAGCTCGGCATTCTCTTCGAGGCCGGATGGCTCTCCGCTTGGCTGGGCAACTGGCAGCGGTGTGTCAGGCAGATGATATTTCTCGCTCAGATATTCGGCCAGGACCTTTAGCGCACGGGCCTGTTCGCGGCGCAAATGGCGCGGGCTGATGCCCAGTTGATTGGCCACATCCACCTGGGTGAATTGTTGTACGTAGCGATGAAAGAGCACCTCGTAGCTACGCTCGGTAGCTTCTCCACTTGCGGGGCGCTCCAGATCCCCTAATGCCTCGATAGCTCCCTCCAGCAGGTTGCGCAGTGCGCGGGCTTTATTGGGGTGTTGATCCAGGCCAAATAAAGAAACCAAAGGGCTATCGCGCAAGAAAGCCGAATCATACAGGTGGCTCAGCGCCTGGCGCAAGAGGTCTTCGAGTGTGTTGGAAGCGTTCATGGCCGGCAGTCGTCCTATTATGCGTCCTAAAAAGGGCCTAAAGGATGACACATTCCCAAGTTGGGCCGCTATAATAATATCGTAATGGATAAGCTATCCGCTGGCGATTGGCCCTTCGCCCATTATCCACTGGCATCTTATTGTATGCTGCTTTGCATGGCGGCTCAAATCGGAAAGGAGGTGTTACTGCGCTGCCCGTTCGACTCTGCCGGCGCACTGGGAAACCGGGCAGTTTCAGACGTCGCAGCCATCGATGAAGGGATGATTTGGGAATGAGATTGGCGGTAAGGATCAACGAGTGCTACAAGTGGAGGAGACATCATGAATGATCGGAGAGTGACTCGCAGGAATCTGTTGCGCACTGCCGCTGTGTTCGTCGCCGGCGCATCGCTGGCCGCCTGTGCTCCCAAGGTCATCAAAGAGACGGTCGTCGTAGAGAAAGAAGTGGAAAAAGTTGTCAAAGAGACCGTCCAAGTCGAGAAGGTGGTTGAGAAACAGGTTACCACCGTGGTCGAAAAAGAGGTGACCCGTGTCGTCGAGAAGGCGGCGCCCAAGCAAAAGATCATGCTGCGTCTGGGCAAGTTCGCCGGGAATGCGTGGGATTTCGACGTCAAGTGGTCCAAGATATTTATGGAGGAAAATCCTCACATTACGGTCCAGATCGAAGATGTCCCATATAATGAGATGTTTCCGAAATGTCTGGCTTTGGGCGCTACAGGGCTCATGTGGGACGTGTTCACTGGCCATAATATCTGGAGCCCCTACCTGGCGTGGAAGGGGATCACCATGCAATTGGACGAGTTCATCGAGACCCACGATATTGACTTTGAAGATTTCTTCCCTTCCGTGATCGCCGACTCGAGGCTGTGGACCAATAACAGACTGTGTTGGTTGCCCACCGTGGTGCACCCTGGTGGAAATGCTGTGGTTGGCTTTAATATGGATATGCTCCGGGAGG
This sequence comes from Chloroflexota bacterium, assembly GCA_014360745.1. GTDB lineage: Bacteria > Chloroflexota > Anaerolineae > UBA1429 > UBA1429 > JACIWY01. The sequence continues at coordinate 601 of JACIWY010000305.1, read as the reverse complement.
CCGGAGTCGAGCTGCCGCCGAAGGCTGTCGAAGGGGATTGGACCATTATGGATTGGGAGGAGATCGTTCGCAAGGTGGCCAAGCCGCGCGAACAATGGGGCATCCAGTTGGATGGCATGAAGCATCCTTTGTATATTCAGCAGTTTGTGCGCACCTGGGGCTTGCCGACAGGCGGCCCAGGCGCGGCAGGAAGCTCGGAGGATTCCTGGCTCCTTTCGTACGATGGTCGGAAACACCAGCTTGGCGATGAATTTCCTCGTGTTAAAGCGGGGCTCGAGTGGTATGCCAAGTGGGGTGTTGAGGGCTATCGCCCCACAGATGCTGATGCGCAGCAGCTTGCCGGGGTGGATCTTTTTACGGCGGGCAAGATGGTCAGCCGCGCAGGCACGGTTGGGCAGCCAGAAAACTGGCGCGCGCGTATCGGTGACAAGTTTGAGCCGTTGTATGTGCCTTGGCCCAAAGGCCCGGACGGCAACCGTGGTTCGTGTCTGTCTTACAATACCATGGCCGTTTATACTAGAACGCAGTACCCTGAGGATTCGTTCAACTTGGCCGCGCGTTTGACGAGCAAGGAACCGGCGCTGTATGCGGGGACAGAGGG
>JACIWY010000304.1 GCA_014360745.1 Chloroflexota bacterium | reverse complement strand
AGCCCGACCAAAGGAGGACCGCCGAGCATCAGCTCGGCGGTCCTGTGGGCAGGATAGGACTCGAACCTACGGCCTCCACGATGTCAACGTGGCGCTCTAACCAACTGGGCTACCTGCCCGTGTAAAACTATTATATATGCTTCCGAGCAAAAATCAAGTCCTGTTCAGACGTTGACGCTTCATGCGTTCCTACGTATCATCCGATATCATGCGGCATTAAAATAAGGCCTACTTGCGGCAAGGACAAGCTGTTCATGCGCATTACCTGCTTGGTAGATAACACGGCGGCCACGGGATCCGCGCTTTGGGCCGAACATGGGTTGTCCGTTTTGATCGAGTCGGCCGGCCACTATCTCTTGTGGGACACCGGTCAAAGCGGCACGGTATTGCTCCATAACCTGCAGACGCTGCATCTCGACGATGTGCCCTTGTCCGGCCTGGCCCTGAGCCATGCCCATTATGACCACACCGGCGGGTTGGACGCACTATTAACCCGCTACGGGTCGCTGCCTATATACGCCCATACGAGCCTCTTTACCGAGCGCTTTTCCCGGCGCGGCGAGGAAACGCGCGAGATCGGGTTGCGCCATGCTGCCGAGTTGCAGCACCGCGCCCATTTCTCTCTCTCCACCGAGGCTCAAGCGCTTGCGCCAGGCGTGTGGACCAGCGGCGACATCTCGCCACGCCCCTACCCACAGGGTTCCAGCCCTCACCATTGGATACAGCGCGCTGGACGCTGGCTTCCGGATCCCTATGAAGACGATCTCTCGCTGATCTTGCGTACGCGAGAGGGATTGGTATTGCTCTGCGGATGCTGCCACGCCGGCCTGCGCAACACGCTGCGCGCAGCGCGCGCCCGCCATCAAGGACCGCTGCGGGCCATCGTCGGCGGCACACATCTGGTCACAGCAGACGATACCGAGATCGGCGCCGTGATCGCTGCGCTGCACCAAGAGGGGCTGCCCCAGCTCTACTTGAACCATTGCACAGGCAACAAGGCGCTCTTTGCCCTTCAACAAGCGTTCGGCGACCTCGTGCGCCCCTGTCCGGCCGGCACGGTGCTCGAATTCCCCGACGAGGAAGGCTCATGATTGTCGCCATCGCCGGGGGTCATGGTGGCGCGGGGCGAACGACGATGGCCGTTGGCCTCGTCCTGACCTTGCAAGAAGAGCGCCGCCTTGCAGGGGTGAGGCGCATCGCCTTGGCCGATTGTGATGTCGAACAACCCGCCAGCGAGACCTTGCTTCGCCCCCTCTTTCGCGAGCAACAAGAAGCTTCTCTGACCATGCCGCACAGCAACGAACGCTGTACCGGTTGCGGGCTTTGCGTTGAACTGTGTCGCTTTCATGCCCTGGCCCTTTACCAAGGCGCTTTGGTCGTTTTCCCAGAGCTGTGCTGCGGCTGTCTGCACTGCGTTCGGCAGTGCCCTGAGGAAGCCCTGGAGACGGAAAGCTGGCCGCTGGGCACGATCAAAAGCGGGCGTGTAGGGTCGATCCATTGGGTCGGGGGCAACCTGGAGGTCGGAACGGTGTGGCCCCGGCCGGTGATCCGCCAGGTGCTCGAGCGAGCATTGGCGAAATCACCCGATGTGTTGATCCTCGATGGCCCCGCGGGAACCACTCCGGCGGCGTTGGAGGTCATGCGCGCGGCCGATTTGGTTTTGGTCGTCATCGAACCCTCACCTCTGGGGTTGCGCGCCTTGCAACGCACGACCCAAGCAGCGCGAGAACACCTGCGCAAGCGGGTGGTTGTCCTCATCAACAAGGACAAAGGCCAGGATGGCCAAGACATCAACGCCTATTGCCAGCAGGAAGGAATCCCTGTGGTAGGGCGTTTGCCCTTTGAGGAGCGCATCGCCCGCGCCTATGCTCGAGGGGTGCCCCCCGTCGTTGCAGAATCCGACCTGGCCCCCTTCTTCCGAACGCTCTACCTGCAACTAGGTGAGGAAATGAGTCGGTGAAACAGATCGCAGTGCTCAGCGCCAAAGGCGGAACGGGCAAGACGGCCCTGGTGGCCGCGCTGGCCCAGGCGGCCTCTCGAGCGGGGAACAATATAGCGCTCGTCGATGCCGATGCCCAAGGGGCAGAGTTGTCTATCTTGTTATCCGGCGAGACTCCGAATCAAGACGCAGAGGAGGTGGCAATGGAGGCCAAGTTGGCCCTGGCCACTATCGACTCTGCTCTGTGCAACGCCTGCGGCCTCTGCCGAGAGGTCTGCCGGTTTAATGCGGTGGTAGCCGATGCCGAGGCACACCATATCCTCCCTTGGGCCTGCTGTGGCTGCGCCGCTTGCCTGCCGGAATGCCCTCAACAGGCCATCCATGAGCAAAGCACGCGGCTGGGCACTCTACGTCAGATCCGCACACCGTACGGCCCTCTATTTTCGGCCCTGCTGGAGCCCGGGCAAGAAAATACCGGCCAGGTGATCACGGCGACAAGGCAACGTGCCGCTCGTTTCGCCGTCGAGAACTGCCTGGACTATATCCTCATCGACGGCCCAGCGGGGACCGGCCGGGCAGCCATCGCCGCCTATGTCGGCGTGGACCTCGCATTGTTGGTGGCCGAACCGGGACCGGCGGGCATGGCCGGCCTGGAGCGCGCCCTGAAGCTGGCCAGCCTGGTCGCTGCGCCGGCGGCCGTCGTCGTAAACAAGGCCACGCTGAGCGAGGAAGAAACGGAAAAACTCGTTGATGCTGTCGCCCTGCGCGACATCCCCTTCCTGGGCACCCTGCCCTTCGACGAGGCACTAGCCCAGGCTATGCGCCAGCCTCAAGGGTTGGGATTCCCCCCCTCAGGAGCCTTTGTCGACGCAATCGCCCCGATCTGGCAGGCCTGTTCAAGACGGCTTGCCGAGTCCCCTCGGGCGAGCTCTTAAAGGCTACGCCCCACCGCCTGGGCGATGAGTCGCAACTCGCCCATCAGCCGTTCAAAGTCGCTGAAGGTCAAACTCTGCAGCCCGTCTGACATGGCATTGGTCGGGTCCGGATGTACTTCGATCAGCAAACCATCGGCTCCCGCGGCAACGGCGGCGCGGGCCAATGTGGGCACCAATTGATAGTGGCCGGCGGCATGGCTGGGATCGACGATCACCGGCAAATGCGAATCGCGTTTGACCACGGCGATGGAAGATATGTCCAACGTGAAGCGAGTGCTGGTCTCAAAGGTGCGAATGCCCCGCTCACAGAGAATAACCTGCGCGCTACCGCTGGCCAGCACATAGTCGGCGGCTTGCAACCACTCGGTCACGGTCGAAGCCAACCCTCGTTTGAGCAAACAGGGTTTGCCACTGCGCCCCACAGCGCGCAGCAGGGTAAAGTTCTGCATGTTACGGGCGCCGACTTGTAGCACATCGACATGATCCACCATGACGTCAAGCAAGTGTGGATCGATGATCTCGCTCACCACCGGTGCGCCCACCTCGCGGCGAACCTCGTCCAATAGGTGTAGCCCCTCGCCCCTTAACCCCTGGAAGCTAAAGGGCGATGTGCGCGGCTTGAACGCCCCTCCGCGCACCATCCTGGCCCCCACCCGAGTGACATGTCGGGCCGTGCTGAGCAACTGTTCGCGCGATTCAATGGCACAGGGGCCCGCGATGACGACGATCTGCGGCCCCCCCACTATCACGTCGCCGATGCGCACCAAAGAGACTTCGTCCTTAAACTCACGGGAGGCGAGCTTATAGGGGCGCATGATACGCGTGACCGACTGCACCCCAGGGAGCACCTCAAAGACCTCGGTGGGCACCCGCCCTGTGTCGCTGCCCAGGATGGCCACGACGACCTTATCGGTGCCGATATTAAGCTGCGTCTCAAAGCCGTAGGTATGCGCCCGCTCGACCACGGCGTTGATCTGTTCTTCTGTCGCCCCTCGACGCATCTCGACGATCATCGCTACTACCTCCCACACTTTAAATCCTTGGAGGGAGTATAGCCCGGTGGATGAGGCCGTCAAAGAGGGCTCCAGAACCGTCTTTTTGCCCGTACGCTTTCCTGGCCTATCATAGGACAAACCAGCTTGGTCAGAATTCCTCGGGAGCGAAGCGTAATTGATCGCCTTTTTGTTAGAAGCGTTCATGATCTCCCTTTCCGGCGTCATGGCCCCTGGCCCCCTATCGGCCGTCGTCGTCGGCAAGGGCAGCCGTTCGCCTCATGCAGGTGCCTGGGTAGCCTTTGGGCATGGTGCCTTCGAAATCCCCCTCATGGTGGCCATCTTTTACGGCTTGGGGACCCTTCTGCAGCGTCCCGGCGTCGACACGGCCATCGCGCTGATCGGCGGCCTCTTTTTGCTCTACATGGGCGTCGGCATGTTGCGCCATCTGCGCAGCGCCCGGGTCGTTGCAGCTGATGATCAACGCTCGCCCTTGCTCGCCGGTATTCTCTTGACAGCCGGAAACCCCTACTTCCTCCTCTGGTGGGCCACCGTAGGCGCCGCCCTGATCGGCCGGGCCATGCAATTTGGCTTCTTGGGCTTCGCGGCTCTCGCCATCGTGCATTGGAGCTGCGATCTAGCCTGGTGCTATCTGCTATCGTCCGTCTCGTACAAAGGCGGCACTTTGTTGGGGCGCCGTTTTCAAATGGCCATCCTGGGGCTATCCGGCCTCTTTTTGCTCTTCTTTGGCGCCCGATTCCTCCTTGCCGGGGTGCAGAGCCTCATGGCTTAGCCCTTGCGGAGGGCGTCCCCGGGCTTTGGGTGCGACCTATGTCCTTCTCCCTGCGTATAGATTGCAAGCATCGTTCGTATCGCAGGAGGGTCTCCCATGGAACGAGATACCAAACAGTCTACCGCCCAGTCCGGCCTCGCCATCGGGCTTTTGCTCATCGCCGTCGGCTTGCTGCTCATTCTGGGGCGCCTGTTGGGCGTGCGTTTGGGCACTTTGCTATGGCCCTTTTTCATCCTCATACCCGGCGCCTTATTGCTGTTGATCGGGCTTCTC
>JACIWY010000303.1 GCA_014360745.1 Chloroflexota bacterium | reverse complement strand
TGCCAATGCGTGCCGTTCACGAGATAACGGAATTGGTATGTCCGCCCCTGGTCTAGTTCCAGGGTAATCTCCCAAGTGTCGTCGTTGAACGATCGTGTCAAAGGATGTGAATGGCGGTTCCAACCGTTAAAATCGCCGGTGAGATGCACAGTCTCTGCCCAAATGCTGCCTGGAAGCTGAAAGGTGACCAGGACTTTGCCCGGTTTGTTGCTTGCACGTTTGATGATCATCGGCGACCTCCTGGGACATCATTGTCTTGGGTTCGCCCATAGGACAACAAGCTCCGAGAAAGGGAACTCTTGGCGACCAGTTCCATTATACAGCCGGTCTATGTATACCGCAACCGGTGGCTTAGGAGGCTTGAAGGCGCACCCTTTGTATAGTAGGATAAACGGCAACACGGTTCGCTTTCTGGGGGAGAGAACATGGATCTCGGCCTAAAAGACAAGGTGGCCTTGGTGGCGGCGTCCAGCCGCGGATTGGGCAAAGCGGCGGCGATGGAATTGGCCAAAGAAGGTTGCGATGTGGTCATTACCGCACGGGGCGAGGAAGTGCTGTACAATACCGCCGAGGAAATCCGCCAAGCCACGGGGCGCAATATCTTGGCCGTGAAGGCGGATATCACCGTCCTCGCCGATATCGACCGCCTGGTGCAAACTGCGCTGAGCCACTTTCAACGGATCGATATCCTGGTGACGAACGCGGGTGGCCCACGGCCCGGCACTTTTACCGATATGTCGGATCAGGATTGGCTAGCAGCGTTGGAGTTGAACCTGATGAGTGCCATCCGCCTTATCGAGCGGGTGTTGCCCGGCATGCGCGCACGTCGCTGGGGGCGAATCATCAATATTACCTCGATCGCGGTGAAACAACCGCTGCCCAAGCTCATTCTTTCCAACACAGCGCGTGCCGGCCTGGTGGGCATGGCCAAGACCCTGTCCGAAGAGGTGGCCGCCGAGGGGATTACGGTGAATAACGTCTGCCCCGGTTATAGCCTGACCGATCGCGTGCGTGATATTGCCTCTACGCGCGCCGAGCGAGAGGGCAAAACGATCCAAGAGATCATCGACGAGATCGCCGCCGACATCCCCGCCCGGCGGCTCGGGAGGCCGGAGGAGCTGGCGGCGCTTATCGCCTTCCTGGCCTCGGAGCGCGCCGCCTATATCACCGGCACGACGATCCAGTCCGATGGGGGATTCATCCGCTCTTTGCTCTGAGACGAGAGCTCCGAGCTCAAGGCGCAGCACGAGAGGAGGGGCGTCCCCGCGTTGACCACATCTAGGGTAATGTCCAGACGCAATCGCGCTTGACCAGGATCCAATACCCACATCCAGGGGACATCATGTTAAGATCGTTGCTCCAGGGCGACGCTTGAGGGCTGTAGCTGCGCCAAGGGTTGATAGCATCGCTGGCATCATAGAACCAGACCAACTCTAACGCATCGCCCAGCCCTACTAGGGCGGTCTGCACGTCGCGGGGGTGCAACGAAGGATATCCGCAAAAGTTCCAACCTTCCTTCAAATGTGGGATTGGTGGGTCACAGGCGCCTGCATAGAAAACGACCTCGGCGTCGGCCTCCATGTCGAACCAATAACCCCGCGTTGGATCCAGCGTCGTCAGCGTGTTCTGTGTCGATCCAGGGGTAAAGGTTTGCCAAACGCCCTGCGCGGAGTAGGTCCATACCCGTCGCACTCGGTCGGCGATGGGCGCTAACGCCCTGGAGATCGAGGGATCGCGCAAGCAGAAGGGCACCGAGACCATATTCAAGCCGCGACGCAATGACAGCGTGAACTGCCCCTCCGGCGAGGCGACGGAATAATCGATGATCAGCCGGGGTGGGTCTGCGCTGTCCACAGCGGCAAAAACGACCTCGCGCGCCTTGGGCGCCTCACGACAGAGCAACATGAGTCCATGGTTCGCCCATTGGCCCAGAGCCCATTGGCGCATCAAGGCAGTGATATCCCACTCCCACCAACGATCTCCACCCGAGACATCCGTCTGGGCCACGATCTCGCCGAGCCGATCTACTCCTTCGGCCTCTGCGCCCGGGCTGGCCCATTCTTGGCCGGCCAGAGGGGCGTTCCAGGTGGCTTCGCGTTCCTTCCAAAAGCGGGCCAGGCCCACCGCATCTATGCGGATGGCGACATCCTCATCGGATAGGCTGCGCAATTGCAACAAGGCACGTTCGATCTGTGCACCCGGCGGCAAATCGTCGAGGGAGAAACGCATCAAGGCCCGCTTGATGCCAAAGCTGCGCACCCGCAACACCGATTCGTCACCGTTGGGCTTGTTGGGCGCCCAACTATCCAGAAAGGTGTCGGCCACGGGCGAGAGGCTCAGCGTTCCGGCGGTTGGTACGGCAGTGGCCGTCGCCGGGCTGCTCGTTGCCGAGGGGCTCGCCATCACAAACGTGCGGGTCGGGGTAAGGCTTGGCGCCTGGGTCTTGGTGGCAGTGGGCGATGGCCTGGGCGTCGCTGAGCGCGTCACGGTAGGCGTCCCGGGCGGTGTCGCGGTTACCGCGCCGACCAGCTTGATCTCCAACCAGGGTCGGGCAGGGCGCACCGGATGCTCGCGCGAGGCGATTTCATACTGCACAGAGGTGCTGCCGCTGCCTTTGATGATCAGGCCATGATTCTGCCCCGGTTCGAGCACCCAACGGCGCACCAACTCGGTCACGTCGTAGGTGCGCCAGACCTGCGCCGCATCGAGCACCCCCTCGTCCGCCGAGGCACCCGCCCGGTCGCTGCCGATCTGGTTGCAGCCCGATTCGCGCCAGTTCCAGCCCCGCGCCGCGTGCACCCAGGTGGCCGCGTTTTCTTCCCAAGGCATATACACCTGATGCACGCTGGTGAAAAGATGGCCGCTGTTGCTGCGCCCGGTAATATACAAGTGTAAACGCGCCCATTCGACCTCCGCTCCTCGGGGAATCTGGCTCAGATCGGCGGCGAGGAGGGTCGTGCGGATATCCCCTTGCCGCACCACCAACTGGTAATCTTGGCCATAGTTGTTGTCGATGAACCAGTAATCCAAATAGGTGTCTCGATCGATGAACACTTGGAGCGCGCCGGGCACCGGCGTGGGCGGCGGCACAAAGGTGGGCGTAGCGGTGGTCGTCGGCATGGGCGTCGAGGTCTCGGTAGGCGTCGCCGTGTCTCGCGGCGTCGGCGAAGGAGTGGCCGTCGGCGTGGGCACGTTGTACAGGACCTCCAGCCATGGCCGCCGCAGAGGGTCGCGAGACTCGCGCGCGGCCAGCTCATATTCCACCGATACGGCCCCATCTCCCTTGAGGATCACTCCCTGATTGTTCACCGGGTTCATCACCCAGGCGCGCACGAGATCGGTGAGATCCAAAGCCGCCCAGGCGTTGACAGATTTGAAGGTGGTGGAGGCGATGGGCAAGGTGGCCCGATCTCCTGCGCCGTTGCAACCCGCGACGCGCCAAGGCACAAGGTCGGTGGCGCGGTTCCAGGTCGCTTGGTCCTCACGCCAGGCTCGGATCACGGCGTAGGCAGAGACCGTCAGATGGCCCGTGTTGGTGCGTTCGTCGATATAAAGATGCAACACCCCTCTGTGTACATCGGCATGTTGTGGCACATCGCTCAGATCAAAACGCAGCAATGCCGAACGATAATCGCCCTGTCGCACCAAGAGCACCGGCGAATCGCCCAGGTTCTCCGTGGGCCCCCAACGGTTCAAGGTGGTATCGGCCACGGGCTCAAAGCGGCACGCGCCGGGTTTGGGGGTTGGCGTAGGCGCTGCCGGCTCGATGGGCGTCGCCGTGGGAGTGCCCGGCGTGAAGGTTGGCGTATACGTCGACGTAGGCCCCGGGGTTGGGGTCAAAGTCGTCGTTGGCGTCGCCGACGGCGTCCAGGTCGGCCAGGGAGAAGGGGATGCGGTCGCCGTGGGCAAAGGCTCGCCAACGCGCACGACGAGCCGTGGCCGATACGCGCTCTCGCCCCACTCGTTGGAGGCGATCTCGTATTGCACTGAGACGACTCCTTCGCCCTTGAGCACCAGCCCCCAATTGCCCGCCGAGTCGTTCACCCATTGGCGAACCGCCGCCGTCACATCGAGGCTGAACCAGCGATTCTCGGCATCGAGCAACACCGAGGCGATAGGGTCGCGGTCGCGATCGACGCCCTCGCCGTTGCAACCGGCCTGGTTCCAATCCTCGCCCACCTGAGCTTGGATCCAGGTGGCACTGTTGCCGGCCCAGGCCCGGCGCACGCGATAAGCTTTGAGATACATGGGGCCGCTGTTGCTACGGTGGTAGACGTAAAAAACCAGTCGCGCTTCCTGAATTTGGGCGCCCGCCAGGTCTCGAAGGTCAAAGCGCAGCAGCGAGGAGACAATATCCCCCTGACGGACGACCAACAAGGGCGACAGGCCATAGTTATCGTGCGTGTACCATTGGCTGATGTAGGTATCGTCCACCGGCGCATAGCTTGCCGCGCCGGGCATCGGCGTCGGCGGCGGCGCCATGGTGGGCCCCGGCGTGCCCGTAGGCGAGGGCGTGAAGGTTGCCGTCGGCGGCAACGTCGGCGTGGGGTCATGAAAACGCACCCACAACTCGGGCGGATATGTCCCCTCGCGAGAGGAGAGCTCGAGGCGTGCAGTCGCTTCTCCTTCGCCCACGAGCAGCAGCCCATGATTGGCACGGCCTTCCTTGACCCAAGCCGCCACCAGAGAAGTGATATCCCATTGGTACCATTGAGCTCCGCCGGCCACCTCCACCGCGGCCAAGGCTGCGACATCGCGATCGAGCACCCGATCCTCGGCCCCCGGTTGGGCCCAGGCCAAGCCGGGCTCTCGCTCGCGCCAGGTCACTGAGGATTCGCTCCAACCCTCTTTCAGGCCATAGATCTTTACAAGCAGGGGCGATATGGCAGGGCTCAAAGATCGCAAGCGCAACGTCGCCCCGGCGACGCCGGCGCCCGAAGGGA
>JACIWY010000302.1 GCA_014360745.1 Chloroflexota bacterium | reverse complement strand
CCAAGCGCTCGGCGATCTCACAATTGCACTGCACCCCCTCCATGAGCATATCAAAGATGCTCAAGCGCCTCGGATCGGAGAGGGCTTTGAGCTGTGTCACCAGGCGCTCCTGAAGCGCCTCCGAAGGGCTATCCATGATCTTGGGCTCAGCTTCTGTAGCCATATCCTTCAACATATTTTCAAGTATATCCATAAACCCCCTTGCTGTCAAACTCATAACGGGCCCCCTTTTGCACGCAATCAGCCATGCGCCGTCGCTGGCCTAGCGAACGTGTGCCGCCTGCCGTTTGGAGGAAGAACTTGGGCCTCGTCTCCTATCCCCAGAAACCGCCTTTTGCCGGCTTGCCATCACCCACTTGTTGAGCTCCGCCACCAGCGTAGGCACGATCAACAAAGGCAACACCACCTCCCATTGCGCCCAGCCGAGGGGCACCGTATCAAAGACCGGCTGCAAAAAGGGCACATAGATCACCAAAAGCAACAGCACCACCGATACCGCAACGGCATAGAACATGGGCTTGTTACTGAACAGCCCGATCGCCCGCAGGGAACGGGTTTCCGAGCGCGACGAGAAGGCGCGGAAAAGCTCGGAAAAGGAAAGCGTGGCGAAGGCCATAGTGTCCGCCATCAACGGAATGTGGGCAAAACGTCGCAAACCGAGCAGGTATGCGCCCAAAACGGAGGCCGTAATGGCCACCGTTTGCACCCCGATGCCTATGCGCATCGGCCTGTTAATGACCGGCTCCGAGGGCAGGCGCGGCGGCTTCTCCATGATGTCGGGATCCCCCTTCTCCAAACCCAGGGCTAGCGCCGGCGCGCCATCGGTGATCAAGTTCAACCAAAGTAACTGGATGGCCGTCAAAGGAGAAGGCAAGCCCGCCAAAATAGGCAAAAAGATGATCATGATCTCGGCCACGTTGCAGGAGAGCAGGTAGTAGATGAATTTGCGGATGTTGGCATAGATAATCCGCCCCTGCTCCACGGCGGCGACGATGCTGGCATAGTTATCGTCAGTCAATACCATGTCCGATGCCTCTTTGGCCACATCGGTGCCCGAGATGCCCATGGCAATGCCGATATCGGCCTTTTTCAGCGCCGGGGCGTCGTTCACGCCATCGCCGGTCATGGCGACGACCTCGCCGTTCGCCTGGAGCGCCTCGACGATGCGCAGCTTGTGCTCGGGAGCCACACGGGCGTACACGTCGGTAGTGCGCACATCTTCACGCAGCTCTTCGTCGCTCATCTCCTGCAAGGCCGCGCCGACGCGCACGTTTCCCTCCTGGTGCAGCAAGCCGATTTGTTGGGCGATGGCGCGCGCCGTGTTGGCATGGTCCCCGGTGATCATAATGGTACGGATCCCCGCACGGCGGGCCAGATTCAATGCCGGTATGACCTCCGGCCGTGGCGGGTCTATCATGCCCACCAGGCCCACGAAGGTAAGATCGCGCTCCACTTCTTCCGCGTCAGCGCCGTTAAATCCGTCGCAATCCACCCGAAAGGCCATAGCCAGAACGCGCAACGCCTGTTCGGAAAGCCGCGCATTGACCTCGAGGATCTGGCGCCGCATCTCCTCGGTGAGCGGCCTGGGCCGGCCGTCTACCCCCTGATAGTAGCTGCAAAGGTCGAGGACAATGTCAGGAGCGCCCTTGGTGACGGCCACCTCCCCCTCGCGATAACGGTCATCGCCGAAAGGATTGCCATCCTCAGGGGCGAGGTCGACGATCTTGTGGATGGTGGTCATGCGCTTGCGGGCAGAATCAAACGGCACCTCGCCCACACGGGGATACACCCGTTCCAACTCCTCCCGTCGGATGCCCTCCTTGGCGGCAGCCACGAGCAAGGCCGCCTCGGTGGCGTCGCCCACAGTGCGACAGCCCCGAGGCGCCGTCTCATCGGGCTCGATGGTGGCATCGTTCGCCAACGCGGCGATCCACAGCGCCGTCATCGCGGCCGGATATTCCGCAAGGGAAATGGGCTGGCCCCCCAGTCGAAAAGTCCCCTCGCCATGGCCATTTTCAGTTATCTCGATGGTCAGGCCATCGACCCACAAGCGAGTGACGGTCATCACGTTTTGGGTGAGCGTGCCCGTCTTGTCGGAGCAGATCACCGTCGTCGACCCAAGCGTCTCGACGGAGGCAAGCCGGCGGATCAACGCATGACGGCGGATCATCTCGCGCATGCCCAAGGCCAGCGTGATGGTGACCACGGCGGGCAAGCCCTCGGGAACGGCCGCCACGGCGAGGCTGACCGCCACGAGGAACATCTCCACAACGCCATAGCCGCGCAGCAACCCCAGAGCGAAAACCAGGGCGCAGACGGCTAGGGCGCCTATGCCCAGCACCTTGCCCACCTGATCCAAACGTTTTTGTAGGGGCGTCTCCTCCTGCTCGACCCCCTGCAACATCGAAGCGATCAACCCGATCTGGGTGTGCATACCGGTGCTGACGACAACCCCCCGTCCCCGGCCATAATTCACCATCGTGCCCATAAAGGCCGTATTGCGCCGGTCGCCAGGGGATGCATCCTGGCGTAAAAGGAGCCGGGCATCCTTTTCCACCGGCACCGATTCGCCGGTCAGCGCGGACTCGTCTATGCGCAGATTGACCGTCTCGATCAACCGCAGGTCTGCCGGTACATAATGGCCCGTCTCCAGCAACACTAAATCCCCCGGCACCAACTCTCTGGCCGGCACGAATTGCCGATGTCCATCGCGGATGACCTCCGCCTCCGGCGCGGCCAGCCGACGCAGCGCGGCCAAAGCCGCCTCCGCGCGGCCTTCCTGGATCAACCCCAGAACGGCGTTCAAGGCCACGATGGCCAGAATAGCGCCGCTCTCTACATAATCGCCGAGGAGGGCGGATAGAATCGCCGCGGCGATCAAGATCAACACGATAAAGCTGTTGAATTGCCCCCATAACCGTTGCCAAAAAGAGGGGCGCGGGGGCTCGGCCAATTCGTTGGGGCCCTGTTCGGCCAAGCGCCGCGCCGCCTCTTCGGACTTTAAGCCAAGCGTCGGCGACACGCCAAAGCGTGCGCATACCTCCGGGATGTCGAGGGTGTGCCATGTCTCCGGGCCAAAGCCTTGCCCGCCCTCACGCCCCAGACCTTGCAGCGTTGTGATCGATGAAGAAGCGGACATGTGCCTTTCTCCTTCTCAGGAGGTGCCCGGCATTTGGCTGGCAGAAGGGCACCAAATGCCGGGCACCTAGCGATGCCATTTTATGTGCAGCGGCGAGCCGGGCTCATGAGGCCAGCTCTCCCAGATACTCCTGCTGCCAGAGAGGATCCGTCACAGATTGATAAGCGGCGTCGTAAGAAGCCAACCCTCGAGCGTATTCGGGGTCGAGCAGCGCCTCACGCGCATTGTCATCGATGGGCTCCGGCTCGTGCACCGCTATCAACCGTCGCAAATCGGCATGATGATCGCGGTTCGGGCAGGGCATCATCCAGTTGCCCTTTGCCTGTCGATACGCCAGTTGCCACTCGCGAATGCTGGCGAAGAAGGGCTCGGCCCAGACATCGTTCAGCGTCCCTCCCCGCGCATAGACATCCTTGATGTTAACCGGCGAATAAGGCAAGAACACACAGGGCGTGACCGCGCCGTTCCAGTCAATATACAAATAGCCGCCACCCGTGCCGCGGCCTGCGGCGATGCATCCCTCGGTCAGCGTGCCCTGATTCCAGAAATCGGCAAAGAACAAATGCCGTTCACGGGCCAGTTGCCTTATTCGTTTCCACATCCATAAACGCTGTTCCGGCGTCGGCATCAGATCCAGTGTGATGGAGCGCCCGATCGGCATGTATTGAAAGATCCAACCGTACAACGCGCCCTTCTCCTGGAAGCAATAATCCACAAAAGCGTCGCTGAGGATTTCTTTATAGTTATGCCTGGTCGCCGTCAGCGAGACACCAAAGAGCACACCATAGCGACGCAGACGGTCCATCGCCTCTGCTACCTGATCAAAGACACCGGTCCCTCGGCGTGCGTCGGTGGTCTCACGCCACCCTTCCAACGAGACGGCCGGCGTCAGGTTCCCCATCTCGGCCAGGCGCGCGGCCACCTCCTCGGTGATGAGCGTGCCGTTGGTGTACATCATAAAGAAGCAATCGCGATGCTTGGCGCACAAATCGATCACGTCGTGGCCATCGGAGCGGTAGGCAAGCGGCTCCCCGCCCGTCAGCACGAAAAAGCGCGCCCCCCATAGTTCTTTGGCCTCGGTGATGATGCGGTCCACCATCTCCCAAGGGAGCTTTTCCGCGCCCGGACCGGCGTCAGCCCAGCAGCCAGGGCAGTGCAAGTTGCAGGCCTTGCCTGGGCTGATGGTGAGCAGGGCTGGCGGGTTTACGCCGTAGTGCTCTCGGAAGCGGTCGGCCGCCCGGCGGTCTCCACCTTCCAGAATCAACCGCTCTATCAACAGGCTGACCAGCCCCCGCAACGCGCTAGGAGCCAAACGGTCTTCTTTGAGAGCGCGCTCCACCGTCCGCAACAGGATCAACCACAACATGAAGCGCTCTTCCTGCACCCCGATCGGCAAGGGCGAGAAGGGTTTATGCCGTTCGTAATGAGCACGAATGCGCTTCTCGATCACCTGGGCGATCGAGCGTGACAATGTCGGGCTGTGCGCCAACGCGGGCCCGACTCGGAGCAGAACCTCCGTCGCAACCCGAGATCCTATTCTCTGAAAACGGTTCATCGAAACAGGCATGGCACACCTCCTCGTCGAGCTACTTGAGCCACAATGATCGGCAGTCGAAACTGCAACAACCTTCTCAAGTCGCCCTACGGCGACTGGCTTTCCCAGTTCATCTGTAGCCTGCGCGGGCAGGCTCCATAAAGGTGGCCGTGATGAATCGCCCACCCCCTGTTGGGCGCCCCGTAATTTGACACCTTTTGGAGCATATCACGCACCCAACCGGTTGTCAAAATTTTGGGAAGGCAATTTTGCACATCTGTTATACTATATTCGCCTGCGCGAATATAGAGAT
>JACIWY010000301.1 GCA_014360745.1 Chloroflexota bacterium | reverse complement strand
GCGGCTGTGTAGGCGCGGTGGCCGCGACAGCCAACGTGGTGCCCGAGTTGGTTGTCGGTATCTATAACGCTTATCAAGCCGGCGACCATGCCACGGCGCTCAAACTACAGCGCCAACTCGCGCCGCTTCGCTGGGGTTTTTCGCTCGGCACGTTCCCGGTCACCGTCAAGGATGCCATGGAGATGATCGGCCTGCCCGCCGGCCCCTGTCGCGCTCCGGTGAGCTCTTTGGAGGGCGCGCCGCGTGAACAACTGGTCCAGATCCTGCGCGACCTGGGCAAGCTGGATTAGGGTTTGAGAGATGTTCAAATTCCTGTTGTACGAACCGATCCACGAAGCCGGCCTCAAGGTTCTGCAAGAGGTGGGCGAGGTGCGTTTGGCCAGCGCCACCGACGAAGACACCATCATCGCCGAGATCGGCGACATAGATGGGGTGATTGTGCGTGCACAAGGTGGGTTGACCCGTCGTATCCTGGAACATGCTCCCAAGCTCAAGGTCGCGGGGCGCCATGGCGTCGGCGTGGACAATATCGACGTCGAGGCCGCCACCGAATTCGGCGTGCAAGTGGTGAACACGCCCATGGCCGTCGTCGAGGGGGTGGCCGAGCATACGGTGGGGCTGATGATCAGCGCGTCGAAGCGGATGTCCTACGGCGAGCGGCAGCTCCGCCAGGGGGATTGGTCGGTGCGTTACCGCATCCAAGGGCGGGAGCTGCGCGGCCGCACGCTGGGCGTCATCGGTTTTGGGCGCATTGGGCGGCGCGTGGCCGAGATCTGCCATCTGGCCTTTGGTATGAAGATCTTGTATCACGATGTGGTACGCGCGCCGGAGCAAGAACAAGCCCTGGGCGCCCGGCTCGTGTCGCTGGAAGAGTTGTTACGCACCGCCGAATATATTACGGTGCACGTGCCCTTGCTGCCCGCCACCCGTGGGCTCATAGGCCGCGAACAATTCGCCATGATGCGCCCCGACGCCTTCTTTTTCAACACCTCGCGCGGGCCGGTGGTGGATGAACGGGCGTTGTACGAGGTGCTAAGCCAAGGCCGAATCGCCGGCGCGGGCATCGATGTGTTCGAGCAGGAGCCCACCCCGGCGGACAACCCCTTGTTGCAGCTCGACAACGTCGTCGTGACGCCGCACATGTGCACGACCACCGAAGAGGCCTTGGTGGAAATGTCGTTGGTGGCCGAGGACCTGGTGCGTGTGTTAAAGGGCGAGAAACCCAAGTATCCGGTCAACAAGCTGGATTGAGAAATCGATATGCGAGAATCGGGCGGTTGAAATCGCGGCGACCATTGCCAAGCCCGCCTGCGCAGGCTGGGGTTTTGGTCGCCGCAGGACGATCTGGCGGGGGATGCTGCGGTTTCAGCTGCTCTTCGGCTTTGGGATTGGCTTGAGGTAGATAGGAGTTAGCATGGCGGAGATTCGCCTCGAAGGCGTGACCAAAATATTCCGTGGGGGAGCACGTTGGGCGCCCGCACGAGGCGTTCGCACCACGTATCGCGATTTCCAGGATCGCGCCTTTGTGGAACGAATGGCCGGCCAGGAAGAGAGCAAGATCGGCAGCTCCGGGCCGGTGCGCGCGCTGGATAACCTTTCGCTGACCATCCGGGATGGCGAGACGATGGCCATCGTCGGACCTTCGGGCTGCGGCAAGAGCACGCTGTTGCGCGTCGTGGCCGGCTTGGAGACACCGGACGAGGGCAAGGTCTATTTTGACGGCCAGGACATGGCCGATGTCAAGCCCAAGGATCGCGGCATCGGCATGGTCTTTCAGAACTATGCGCTCTATCCGCACATGAAGGGCGAGGGCAACCTGGCTTTCTTTTTCCGCGTCCGCCATCGCCCCTCGGAAGAGATGATGGAACGGATTCGCATCACTTCCGAGATCATGGGCATCGGTTTTGACATCCTGCTGGATCGCAAGCCGGGCACGCTATCCGGCGGGCAGCAGCAGCGGGTGGCCATTGGGCGTTGTATCGTGCGTGATCCCAGCCTCTTTTTGTTCGACGAGCCCCTCTCGAACCTGGATGCCAAATTGCGCGCCAGCACGCGCATTGAGATCAAGCGGCTACTGCGGCGCTTTAACATCACGGCCATCTATGTCACTCACGACCAGACCGAGGCTATCACCTTGGGAGATCGCATCGCCGTGATGCGCGCCGGCAAGATTGAGCAGGTGGGCACCTATCACGAGATCATCGAAAACCCGGTGAACTCGTTCGTGGCCGGCTTTTTAGGGCTGCCGCCGATGAACTTGCTGGAGGGCTGGCAGGCCACCGAGGAAGGTGAGTTGGTCGGCGAGTTGGGTAAGGTGCCCATCCCTAAGAAGCTCAGGCCCTATGTCTCGCCCGGCCAAAAGATCACCCTGGGCTTTCGCAGCAGCGACGCCACCTTGGTGATCGAGGGGCAGGCACCGTCCGACGGCTTGGTTCTCGCCGCCGAGGTGTTAAACGCCGAGCCCAATTTCGCTCAGAACTACCAATTGGTGAACGTCCAGGCCGGCAAGGCGATCTTTGGCGTGCAAGCGCCACTGAACATGCCGGTGAACACCGGCTGGCAGGTCTTGGTCGTGATAGATGAGGCCAGGGCTTATCTTTTCGACGCCGAGAGCGAGATGCGTATCGCGCCGCCAGAGACGGAAAAGGTCGAAGCCAAAGCCGAGTGAAAAGGTCGCTCACGCGGGCGTGAGGGGCTTTTCGGCGTTTGCGGAGCTGGCAGCCGGCGAGGAAGCGGCTGCGTTCTCTGCCTCGGCCACGGCGATTCCCTCTCGCTCATCTACGCGGTTCAGCAGCAACGCTCCCAGGGCGAAAAAGAGGATCAGCGAGACGATGCTCCAGCGGCTCGTCCCCGCCAGGCTGGCCGTGACGCCGAACAGCAAAGGTCCGGCGATGCCGGCGAATTTGCTGCTGATGTCGAAAAAGCCGTAGAACTCGGCCGAGCGAGCCTTGGGCGTCATAGCGCCGAACAAGGAACGGCTCAAGGCTTGGCTGCCCCCCTGTACTGTGCCCACCATCCCCGCCAACACCCAAAAGTGCCAGGCCCGGCTCATAAAATAACCGGCGATGGAGATCAGAGTATAAACCGTCAGAGCCAGATAGATGGAGCGCTTGGCGCCCAAGCGTTTTGCTAACCCGCCAAAGGCAAAGGTCAACGGCACGCCGACGATCTGAGTCAACAGCAGCGCGCCGGCCAGGTCGGCGGTGCCGATGCCGATCTCGGCGCCATAGATGGTGGCCATCTTGATGATCGTGCCGATGCCGTCGGCATAGAGCCAGAAGGCGATCAAGAACTTGAACAGCTCCTTGTAGCGCCGCACTTGGCGAAAGGTCTCCGCTAAACGGCGAAACCCCGCCCGCAGCGGGTTGATCTCTCCGATCACCGGCGAGGCTGCCGGCTCCGGCACGACACGGAAGAGGGGCAGCGAAAAGATCGCCCACCATAGCGCCACGCTCAAAAAAGAAGCCCGCACCGCTGCCCCCGCGTCGGCAAAGCCGAACCAGCCAGGTTGGATATACCAGAGTAGGTTCACCAGCAAGAGGATACCGCCGCCCAGGTAGCCCAGCGCATACCCCTTAGTAGAGACCTGGTCTATCTCCTCTGGGCGGGCCACGTGGGGAAGCAGCGAATCATAAAAGATATTGGCCCCGCCGTTGCCCACGCTGGCCAGGACGTAAAAGATCACCGCCGCCAACCAATCCCCCTCGCGGACGAAAAAGAGCAGGCCGGTAAACACGATGGCCAAGATCAAAAAGGCGCGCAGGAAGCGCTTTTTTCCCCCGCTGTGGTCGGCGATGGCCCCCAAGACGGGTCCCATAAAGGCGACGAGAAGCATGGCCGCCGACACGGCATAGCCCCAGATGCTGGTGGCCACGTTCTTGGGCAAAGTGGCCGCCGCGACACGGCTAAAATAGGGCGGCAACAGGGCCGCCATGACCGTGGTAGCAAAGGCGGAATTGGCCCAGTCGTACATGCACCAGGCGTTGATGATGCGGCGGTGTTGCTTTTCGGCGGCCCTGTCCACGTCCATAGGATCCTCCCGGCCAAAAGGGTGTGGAGCGTCGGCGGCGAGGCCATTCTATGCAGAGCCAGAGGGGGCGTCAACATACGGGGAGGGGCAAGCACAACGTATCCTCCCCAGAAGGTAGAGGAACTCGAAAGGGTGGGCATTTTGGGGTATACGATTGGGGCGCGGGCGTCCTCGCCCGCCAACCTTGCGGGGCAGAGCCAGAGCCCCCCGCCCCGGCCGAGTGCATAGCCGGGGCGGGGACGTCGGGGGTGCGTGTATCCCCATGTGCCGGTCGAGTGTGCCGTTGCCGTCGTCAACGCCGGGGGATGTTCCGGCTCCGTGAAAGGGATATGCGTTCCTTTCAGAACGAGTCGGGCACCTGGAGGTGTTTGGCCAGCTCGGCGCGCATTTCGGCCTTCATCCGCTCCAGGCTTTCTTGTGTGCGCCCCTCAAAGCGCAGGGACAGTTTGGCCGAGGTGTTCGACGCGCGGATGAGTGCCCAATCATGCTCGTCAAAATAGACGCGGGCACCATCGATGTCGATGATACGATAACGGCTGGCAAAGGCATCGCGGACGGCTTGGACCACATCTCCCTTGAGATATTCGGGGCAGTTGATGCGGATCTCCGGCGAGCTCACATAGCGGGGCAACCCCTCCCACAGTTCGGCAAGCATCTGGCTCAGCGGCCGCCCATCGCGATCCATGTATTGGAGCAGCAACGCCGCGGCATAGAGGGCATCGTCAAACTCAAAGGGGGGATCGTTAAAAAAGATGTGCCCGCTCAACTCCCCACCGATGACCGCCCGCTCCTGGTGCATGCGCGGCAAGATCGAGGTATTGCCGCATTTGGACATCACCGGGATGCCGCCGTATTTGCGCACGCCGTCAAAGAGCGCCTCGGAGCAGCGCACCTCAAAGACCACCTTGCGCGGCCCAGACGCGGCGGATGAGGGGCGCAGCGCCTCGCGAGCATAAAGCAAGAGATAGATGTCGG
>JACIWY010000300.1 GCA_014360745.1 Chloroflexota bacterium | reverse complement strand
AACTGCGAAAGGCAATGCGGATCGATTCGTAAAGGCTCATAACTCAACCCCTATCCTTCGACGACCGGCGCTTCTTCAAGCGAAGGGTCGGCGGCCCTCTCTTCTGCAGCGGTGGCCAATTCGGTCAGCGCATCGCACGCCCGGAGCGGCTCCGCCACGGACTCGTTGTGCTCGATGGCGCCATCGCGCAGATGGACGATGCGCCGCGTGAAACGGGCGATCTCGGGGTCATGGGTGACGAAAAGGATCGTGATCCCGCGTTCCTGGTTCAGCTGTTGGAACAGATCCACGATCTCCAAGCCCGTCTTGGTGTCCAGGTTGCCGGTCGGCTCATCGGCCAGGATGATGTCGGGCTCATTGACCAGCGCCCTAGCGATGGCCACGCGCTGCTGTTGCCCGCCTGACAGCTCGTTGGGGCGGTGATGGATGCGATCGGCCAGGCCCACGGTCTCTAGCGCCTCGATAGCCTTACGGCGACGGTTGCGCACCCCCGCATAAATGAGGGGCAACTCGACATTATCCACCGCCGAGGTGCGGGGCAAGAGATTATAATTCTGGAACACAAAGCCGATGCGTTTGTTGCGTATCCGCGCCAACTCGTTCTCGCCCAGCTTGGACACGTCGGCGCCCTCCAAATAGTATTCGCCCGACGTCGGTTGATCGAGCAGGCCGATGATGTTCATCAGCGTGCTCTTGCCCGAACCGGAAGGCCCCATGATAGACATCATCTCGCCCTTTTCGACATCGAGCGTCACCCCACATATGGCGCGCACTTCGACATCGCCCATGCGGTAGGTTTTGCAGATGTTCCTAAGCTGGATCAACATCAGCCACCTCCGAAGGGCCCGCCAAAGATACTCTCACGCGGCCGGCTGGTCACCACCTCTTGGCCGGGCTCCAGGCCTTCCAGAACCTCGGTCTGTTGCTCGTCATTGACGCCGATTTTAATGTTGACCCGTTTGGGCACATTGTTCTCAACGACCTCGACATAGGTCCCGTTTTGGTCTCGCCGCAGCGCCCTATTGGGCACAAGCACAACGTTCTGTTTGCGCTCTACCACAATGTTCACCGCGGCCGTCATCTGCGGCCGGATCGGCAGATCGGTCTCTTCGATCTCAATCTCGACACCGTAGGCGATAATGCCCTGCAAATTCTGCCCCACAAGGTCGATCTTGCGCACGTGCCCTAGGATCTGCTCCTCAGGGAAGGCATCGAGGACGAGGCGCGCCGTCTGCCCAACTTGTATCTTGCCGATCTCGGTTTCGTCGATATCGACGCGAACATACAGCCGATCGGCATCGACGAGGGTACCTACCGGCGCGTTGGGCACGACGGTGTCGCCCGGATCGAGGTTCCACTCGGTCAAAACTCCACTAAAGGGGGCGGTCAATACGCCGTCGTTATCCCTTAACGCTTTCAAGGCGATATCGACGTTCACCCGGGCTTGTTCCACCTGGGCTTCGGCCACAGCGATATCCTCGGGCGAGGGCAGTGAGAGCAGCTTGGCCAGGTTGGCCTCGGCCTGACGCATCTGCGCCTCGGCCTGAGCTACCGCCGAAGCTTTGGGTTTTTCAAAGAGCTTTTGGTATTGCAACTCGGCGATCTTGACCTGCACCTCGGCGTTGAGCACCTGGGCCTCGGCTTGATCCTTTTGGCCCCCCGAGGAGAATTGACTGCCCTTGACGGCGTCGCGGTTGCCCTGGGCGGCCCACAGGCTGTTCTTGGCCTGATCGATGGCCAGGCGAGCCAGCTCCTTGTCTCGCCATGAGGCGCCGCTTTGCAAATCTTCAAGCTGGGCCTTGGCCGACTCGACGGCTGCGCGGGCGCTGGCAATCTCTTCCTCCGAAGGCGCCGTCTTGGCCCGCGCAAGTTGAGCTTCGCTCACCTGCAAAGCGGCTTTGGCCTGCCGCACCTTGAGCTCCAAGTCTTCAATATCCATATGGGCCAACACCTGGCCCTTTTCCACCTTTTGTCCCTCTTCAACGGATACCTCGACAACCTTGCCAGAGATGGGGAAGGAAAGGGTCTCTATGCGATTTGCCGAGACGCTTCCCGTGGCGCTGACCATGGCCTCGATATCACCGCGCACGACGACGGCGGTGCGTATCCCTTCGGGAAGCTGCGCCGGTTTAGGCTCGCGCCCTCGAGAATAGAGCCACCAACTGGAGGCGATCACAGCAATGACGAATAGCAACATCAACACTCTTTTCATAGGCGTTCCAACTCCTCAAATATATTTAAATGAGCAGCGCACCGCTTGACAAAAGGGCTGGCAAGAGGGCCGACCTTTATAAACCGGCCTAGCCGGGCAGAAAGCGGCGCCCGATCCAGACAGGGATCACCCCTAAGCCCAATCCCACGACCCAAAGCACGATGACCAGCAGGGCCGCTTTGCCCTTGCTCACTTTGGTGGCCGCCGCAACGCCGGCAGTAGACACCACCAAGAACCATAAGGTGAACGGATCGATCCTAGATAACAGGTTGTAGGTAATGTCGCGGCTGTTCTGGAGCCAATCGCCGCTGGCGACAAACGCGCTTAGCCCCTGATGTTCGATCAGTTCGCCCGCCACGGCCACATACACCGTCTGTACGATGTTGCGCACCATAAAGGGGAATGATGTCCAGACCGTCATGGCAAAGGTGCCCGGCCATGAACTAGTGCCGCCTAAAGCCATGCTGGAAAAGTGAATCACCGCGCCGCGCACGGCCCAGCCGATAAAGGCCAAGAGCGCCCCGCCGCCCAAAGCGGTCAGCCAATACTGCGAGGGGGTCATCGAGCGAGCGCCGGCCCTCGCCCGCACGGCCTCCGCCTGATCCGCGGGCATCGATTCGACCAGGCGTTCGATCATGACTTGAGAACGCTCATTGGCGAGCGCCACAGCGCGATCCGTCGAGACAAAGGTCAGTGCGGCCAGGCTCAGCACCAACAAGAGCGCCATGACCAACCAACGGCGAGGGTGTTCGGCCACGCTTTTGAGCGCCGCCTCGGGGCGATCGAGCATCGCAAATAGTGTAGAAATCGCCTTCATGCATTGTTCTCCTCAGGGTGAATTGCCCTTCTCTATACGTCGTATCCTCGTTTCCTATTCGGCGCCGGAGGGCTTTTCCGCCCCAATCGCCGCTGCCGATGGCGCCTCCACCACCCGACGCAGGATCTCTATCCCTGCGCTAAGCCGGGCTAACTCCTCCGGCCCCAGCGATCCCAGCAGTTCTTGCATCAACATCTGCGCTTCATGACGCATCTCTTTTAAAACCTCCAGGCCGGCCGGCGTGGCCGACACGGTGACGATACGCCGATCCTCGTCAGAACGCTGCCGACGCACCCAACCCCGGCCGACCAGAGTCTGCACGGTAGCCGACATGGTGGCCGCGCTGACCTGCATGTGCTCGGCCAGCTCTCCCAAAGAGCGAGACTTCTCGGCAACGGCGGCCAGCAGCGCATAATGGCCGGGCATGGCGCCCTCGCGAGTGCAGCGCATCCGCGAAGCAAAGACCCGGCCGAGAACAAGCAACGTTTCCAGCGTAGTTTTGGCGACGGCAGGCAGATCGGCGCGATCCATTTTTTAGCCCCCCTAAAAATTAGAACCACAAAGTAAACAGGATAGCTGCAAAAGTCTGGATTGTCAAATAATAGAAGCCGAACATCGCGGGCTTGGCTCTCCGCTTGCCCTCTCGTGGGGGCCTGGCTAGAATGCCCGCCATGGTTCATCACAACAAAAGGAGCGTCATGATTACCGCTCATGATCGACGAACTCTGCGCAACCTCGCCCGGCGGGTGGCCGAACTGTCCAGCCTGCCGATCATGGCCGAGCGGCGTGAGATGTGGATGCGCCATAATAGCCTGGAGCGGGTACGGCCGATGATCCTCAAAGACACCCACACCTGCGAGGGACATCCGGAACGTTTCACGCGCTGGACGGCTATCGCCCGAGAGCTGGCCGAAAATAGCTGACAAGCCGGCCTATCAGCGCCTCGAAGGGCATACATATCCCGACAGAAAGAAAGGATCACCATGAAGATCACGGACATCAAGAGCTACCCGGTATGGGTGGGTCACCGGAACCAATTCGTCGTCAAGGTCGAAACCGACGAGGGGATCTATGGCCTAGGCGAGGGCGGGCTTTCCGGCCGCGAGTTGGCCATGAAGGGCGCGGTGGATCACTATCGCGAGTGGCTCATCGGCCGAGACCCCATGCGCATGGGCGCGCTTTGGCAAGAGATGTACCGTAGCCAGTACTTTGAGGGCGGGCGCGTCCTGACCGCGGCGATCTCGGCTATCGACATCGCCCTGCACGACATCGCCGGCAAAGCGCTGGGCGTGCCGGTGTACCAGCTATTGGGAGGCAAACAACGCGATTTTATTCCTTGTTTTGCTAGCACCAGCGCGCCGACGGCGGAGCAACTCATCGAGAACGTCAAACTGCTGCTCAGCCAAGGATGGATTTGTATGCGCTGCGGGCGGCTCACACCTCATCAGGAGGGTGACGCCAACCTCTTCGAGCCGCGCGAATCGCTGGCCATCACCGCTGACACATTGATCAAGGTGCGCGAGGGAGTGGGCTCGGAGCCGGTATTGGGCATCGACTACCATCACCGACTGAGCGTGGCCGAGGCGGCCTCTTTTTGTCAGCGCATGCCCAGGGGCACCCTCGACTTTATCGAGGAGCCGATCCGCGACGAAACGCCCGAGGCCTATGAGGAGCTGCGCAAGCTCACCGATATCCCCTTTGCCATCGGCGAGGAATTCGCCAGCAAGTGGCAATTCCTGCCCTATATCGAGCGGGGGATCACCAATTATGCGCGCATCGACGTGTGCAACGTAGGAGGCCTCACCGAGGCCCAAAAGGTGGCCGGCTGGGCCGAGGCCCACTATATCGACCTGATGCCGCACAACCCCTTGGGGGCGAGGACGCGCCCTATTTCGACGGCTGCCTGCCCATCGAGGTCATGGCCGAGCGCGGGCGCGAGACGCTGCGCCACGGACCGATGAAGCCCGTGGGCCTCACCAACCCGCACGCGCCGGATG
>JACIWY010000030.1 GCA_014360745.1 Chloroflexota bacterium | reverse complement strand
TCCGCCGACCGGCCGGCATCCGTGGCGTTGCCGGGCTTTAACCCGCCCAAGCCGATGGTCTTCGCCGGGCTCTATCCTCTCGATAGCGAACGATACGCCGACCTGCGCGATGCGTTGGAAAAGCTACAGCTCAACGATGCCTCGTTGGTCTTTCAACCCGAGTCCTCGACGGCGCTGAACTTGGGCTTTCGTTGCGGCTTTTTGGGCCTGTTGCATATGGAGATCGTCCAAGAGCGGCTGGAGCGCGAATACAACTTGGAGCTATTGGCCACCGCGCCCAGCGTCGAGTATCAAGTGTTGTGCCGCGATGGCCAGATACGCAAGGTGGATAGGCCGGCCGATCTCCCCGATCCGCACGACATTGTCGAAATCCGCGAGCCTTGGATGGAGGTCAGCCTCTTTGCGCCCAAGGAATACATCGGCCCGCTGATGGAGTTAGCCACCTCTCGCCGCGGCGAATTCCGGCGCATGCATTACCCCGACGCCCGCCGGGTGGTGCTCACCTTTTCCCTCCCCTTGGCCGAGATCCTGGTCGACTTTTATGACCAGCTCAAATCGCTCTCGCGTGGTTTTGCCTCGATGGATTACGTGTTTGAGGGGTATCGGGCGGGAGAGTTGGTGCGCATGGAAATCCTGGTCAATGGCGAACCGGTGGATGCCCTATCGCTCATCGTGCACAAGGATCAGGCCTATGAGAAGGGCAGCGCGCTGGTGCAGCGTTTGAAGGAAGAGATCCCCTCACAGCTCTTTCCCATCGCCATTCAGGCGGCCATCGGCAGCAGGGTTATCGCCCGCAGTACAGTGAAATCGCTGCGCAAAGATGTGCTGGCCAAGTGCTATGGCGGCGACGTGACGCGCAAGCGCAAGTTGTTAGAACGCCAAAAAGAGGGGCGTCGTCGACTTAAACGGATCGGGCAGGTGGAGATCCCCCAGGAAGCCTTTATGGCCGTCCTGCGGCTCGACCATGATTGAGCCTCGGCAGAATCGAGGCCACCTAGCGCCCTGCCGGATGGCGGAAAGGTAGATTCCCTGAGCTTATGCCTGCATCAAAACTCCGCAACGCCGTTGGCCGCTCTATACCCATTCTCCTGATCCTCGCCCTGGCCCTGTGGCTGCGTCTCTATGGCCTTTATTGGGATGGGGGTTATCTCTTTCATCCCGATGAACGCAAGATCCTTCTGGTGGCCGATAAAGTGCGCTTCCCCTGGCCGCCCGATCCGCGCCTGTTGCTCAGCCCGGAGAGCCCCTGGAACCCGCGCTTCTTCGCCTATGGTTCGTTGCCCATTTATCTGCTGCGGCTGAGCGCCGACCTCGCCGGGCGCTTTCGGCCTACTTGTGCCACGCTGAACGACAGCTTTGTCGTCGGGCGCGTGCTCTCGGCATGTTTCGACGTAGGGACGGTGTGGATCCTCTATAAGTTGGGGCAACGCCTTTATGGGCGCACCGTGGGCCTGTTGGCCGCCGCGCTCACGACGGTGACGGTGTTGCACATCCAGCTCGCCCATTTCTACGCCGTGGACACGATCCTGACCTTCTTTGTGCTGTTGGCCATTTACCTCGGCGTGCGCCTGGCCCAGCAGCCGGCGGTCCGGCGCTGCTTGGGGTTGGGCCTGGTGTTGGGCATGGCCTTGGCCACCAAGGTCAGCGCAGCGCCATTGGCCTTGCCGGCCACGGTCGCCTGGGCGTTGGCCGCCGTGCCGGGCCAGAATGGAGCGCCGGACGAAGAGCGACACCTCTTGCCCTGGTATCGGGCCTTGTTGGGCCTGGCGCTCACCGGGGTCTTGGCGCTGATCAGCTTTGCGCTCTGGGAGCCTTATGCCCTCATCGATGTCGTGACCTTTGCCGTAGACGTGATCACCGAAAGCTACATGGCGCGCGGCCTGGCGGATATTCCCTATACCCGACAGTATATCGGCACGAGGGCCTATCTTTACCCCTTGTGGCAGATGGTAGTTTGGTCCACCGGGCTGCCCTTGGGCGTAACCGGCCTGGCCGGGACGCTCTCCGCCTTGACGAGCTCCGTCATCGCCCTGGCACAGCGACGCTGGTTGCGGGGAGGAATCCAACTCCTGCCCTTGAGCTGGGTTCTGGCCTACTTTGGGACAGTGGGTTCCTTTCACGCCAAATTCTTGCGCTACATGTTGCCGATATTACCCCTTTTGGCGCTGTACGCCGCCTGGGCGCTGATCGAACTTGTACGCTCACGCACGGGCTTGATTCGCAGCCTGGGCATCGCCCTACTCTTGCTGACACTGGGCGGCTCGGCGCTCTATGCCCTCGCCTATACCCATATCTATCGCCAGGAGCATACCTGGATCCAGACCACCCGCTGGCTGTGTGAGAACCTGCCCCCGGGAAGCTCCTTGGTGGTGGAACATTGGGACGACCCCCTGCCCTTGACCCAAGGAGTGGGCGCGCTGCGCTGCCATCGCTACCATAAATTTCTCACTTTCAAGGCCTACAACCCGGATGACACGGAAAAGCTGGAACACCTGCTCTCTCTGTTAGAGCAGGGCGACTATATCATCCTGTCCAGCAATCGCCTGTATAACACGATCCCCCGGCTGCCGCGCCGCTATCCCCTAACCAGCCGCTATTACGAGTTGCTCATGGCGGAAAAGCTGGGTTACGAGCTGGTGCATTACGACGCCGTATATCCGCAGATTTTCGGTCTGCGCCTGGTGAACGACACCTTTTCCGACCCCGATCTGCCGGTGCCCCGCTTGTTGGCCGAGCGAGAGGCCAAGCTGCCCAGCATCCACTTGGGGCGGGCGGACGAGAGCTTTACCGTCTATGATCATCCCAAGCCGCTGGTCTTTAAAAAGACGCGCCAACTCTTCCGGCAAGAGCTGCTCGAACTCTTTGGCGACGCCGCCAAGGGCCTGCCCGAGCCCGCGCCCAAGGGGGATTAGCTGCACCATTTTCTTGGCCGAATGGTCGTTCACAGTTATAATCGGGGCGTTGTCTCTCCGAGCTTGTGAGACGAAGGGTTGGTGAGAACAGGATGCAACGGCGCCAGCGTTTGATCATCGGCATCATCGTCAGCCTGCTCTTCCTCTATCTGGCCATGCGCAAGATCGATTGGCAGGAGCTATGGCAAGCCTTTCGCCAGGCCGACTATATCTACCTGCTGCCGGCTCTGGCGTTGTTGTTGGCCATCAACTGGGTGCGCGCTTATCGCTGGCGCTTGCTCATGTATCCCGATACCCATTTGCCCTTGCCCCAAGTCTTTCGCATCGTCAACATCGGCTACTTTTTCAACAACATCCTGCCGGCCAAGGCGGGCGAGATCGTGCGCGGCTATCTGGTGGGGCGGCTCATTTCGGGCGGTATCGGCCAGGCGTTATCGACGTTGTTGATCGAGCGGCTCCTCGACGTGCTCACCTTGGTCGTGTTGCTGGTGATCCTCATTCCCCTGGTCGAGCTGCCCACCTGGGCCATGCGCGGAGGGCTGCTGTTCGGCGCCGGCGCCATCGGGGGGACGATCGTGCTCATTATCCTTTCTCGCTTTGGGCGACGCGGCGTCGACTGGGTCTGGCGCCTGGTCGGGCGCTTGCCAGTCGTAGGCTCGCCCCGCTTCAAAGCCGCACTGCAAAACCTGGTGGACGGTTTCGCGGTGCTCACCATGAGACGCTTGCTGCCCGGCATCATCGTCAGTTCGGCGCTGATCTGGCTCGGTTACGCCACCTTTAACTATATCTTGATGGCCGCCTTTCACTTGCAATACCTACCCTTCTGGGGCGCGGCGCTGGTGCTCTGCGCCACCGGTTTTGCGATGGTGGTGCCCTCCTCACCGGGGGCTATGGGCGTGTTCGAATGGGCCGGCGTCCAGGCCTTGGCGGTGTACGCCGTGAGCAGCAGCGTGGCCTTTGGCTACATGTTGGGTTTGCACGCTTTTACCAATCTGGCGCTCATCTTGCTCGGCCTCATCGGCCTGATGCGCGAGGGGATCAGCTACTCCCAAATCCGGCGCCAAGCCATCGAGGCCGCACAACCCTCAGAGGCCGAGACGCCGGACGCACAATCTGCTTTGGGGAGCTAGTGGATGAAGATCCTAATGGCTCTGACCTATTATTACCCCCATTGGACAGGCTTGACGGCCTATGCCCAACGTTTGGCCGAGGGCCTGGCCGCCCGCGGCCACCAGGTCACGGTGGTATGTTCAAGGCATAACCCCGCCTTGGCCGCCGAAGAAGTACATAACGGCGTGCGCATCGTGCGTCTTCGCCCACTTCTGCGGCTCAGTCGCGGCCAGGTGATGCCCGCTTTTATCAGCACCGTGAACCGCTTGGTGCGCGAACACGATGTCGTCCAGGTACACACCCCCATGCTAGAGACCTGGCTGGTGGGCATCCTGGCGCATCGCCATGGGCGCAAGATGGTCATGACCCATCACGGCGACCTGGTCATGCCGGCGGGGTTGTGGAACCAGTTTGTGCAAAAAACCGTCGGCTATTTGCTCGATCGCGGTGCGGCAGCCGCCGATGCGATCACCATTCATAGCCAGGATTATGCCGATCACTCCGATTATTTGAGGCCTTTTATCCACAAGGTGGTGGCCATTTACCCGCCGGTAGAGATCCCCGAGCCGGATTTGGAACGTGTGGCCGCCTGGCGCCAGGAGTTGGGGCTCAACGAACACAAGATCGTCGGCTTTGCCGGGCGCTTTGTGGAGGAAAAGGGCTTTGATTATTTGCTCAAAGCGATCCCACTGGTCATCGAGCGCATGCCCAATGTCCAGTTCGCTTATGCCGGCGAACATCGGGTGGTCTATGAGGATTTCTATGGCCGTTGGCGCCACCTTATGGATGCTTACCGCGAACACTTGACCATGATGGGCTTGATCACCGACCGACAACGGCTGGCCGATTTCTACGCTCTCTGCGACGTGTTCGCGCTGCCCAGCCGAACCGATTGCTTCCCCAGCGTGCAGATCGAGGCGATGCTCTGCGGCACGCCGGTGGTGGCCACCAATATCCCCGGCGCCCGCGAGGTGGTCTCGGTCACCGGCATGGGGGCGCTGGTCGAGCCGCGCAATGAACGCGCTCTGGCCGAGGGGCTCTTGCAAGTGTTGGCGGATCCTCGAAGGTACATCAAAAGCCGCGCAGAAATCCGCAGCGTGTTTTGCACCGAGCAGACGATCCAAGCCTACGAACGCTTGCTTGAGGACCTGGCCCAATGAGCTTGGCGGCGTCAACGCTCTCGCGCACCCAATGGGCAGAGCTGGAGGCCATGTTGCGCAACGAGTCGGATGTGGCCTACCGCCGCCGTGTGCGCACCATATTCTCTTATCTGGAGTTGGCCCCCGGGCAGACGGTGCTGGATTGCGGCACCGGCATGGGCTTTTACGTGCGCGCTATTGCAGAGCTGTATCCGAGCTGTCGCGTCTATGGGCTGGACTATGAGGAGCGCGTCTTGCGCTATGGACAGCAGCATCTGCGCGGCCGCCAGGTGTTGCTCGTGCGCGGCGATGTGCATCATCTGGCGCTAGCTGGCGAAAGCGTGGATCGGGTGGTGATGTCGGAAGTGCTAGAGCATCTGGCCGACGATCGCGCCGCCTTGGCCGAGGTGTGGCGGGTGCTCAAACCAGGAGGTATCCTGGCGTTGACCGTGCCTTACAAACATTATCCCTACTGGTATGACCCGATCAACCGCCTAGCCGAAGATCTCTTTCAGCGCCCCATCCGGCGGGGGCCTTTTGCCGGCATTTGGGCCAACCATGAGCGCCTGTACGATCAAGAGGGCCTTCTAGAGGTGGTGCGCGGCGCGGGGTTCGCCGTCGAGCGTTGCGATTTATTGACCCATTATTGTTTCCCGGGGACGCAGACCATCGTCTATACCCTGGGCAAGACGCTGGTAGAACGCAATCTGTTGCCCGAGTTTGTCAGCCGCTCGGCCGATCGCTTTCGCGGCCGAGAGAATCGCGGCAGCCGGCTCAACCCGGTGAACTGGATGTTGGCCTTGTTCCATTGGATCGACCGCTTTAACGAGGACCCCAAGCCTTTTGCTGACAATGTCGGCCAAGATGGAAGGGACGAGGCTGTGGGCAAACCGTCCACCAAGCGCACTTTCGTCAATCTGGCGGTCAAGGCGCGGAAGGTATAGAGGGCCGATGGACGCACGAAGGAACCGAAGGACGCTGCTGCTGCTGATCGCCGCCCTGGCCTTGGCGGTCGCTGGGCAATATTATTTCAGCCAAAAGCGCGAATTCATGTGGGATGGCATCGCGCTCTATGCCCTGGCGGCGGTCTGCTTCGCTCTGGTGACGCGCCGGATGGAACGGCAGACTAAGAACGGCTCCTTTTTCTGGAAGGAGCTAAGGGGTGAATTGTGGGCTGCGCTGCAGCGCAGCCCCGCGCGCCTGGCCCTGGCACTGGCCGGCCTGGGCCTCAGCCTCTTTGTAGCTCTGACCGCGGAGGGGCGCCCCTGGACGCGGCCTTTTTTCGACCTGTTGGTCCTTTGGCTGATCGGTGTGGCCCTGACCATCGGCGCCTTTGTGCGCTGGCGAGCACTGCCGGAGCGCCTGCGCCATCTGCGCGAGACGTTGCCACGCCATAGTCTGGAAGTTGCCCTGGTCGTCCTGATCGTGGCCCTGGCCTTTTTCCTGCGCGCTTATCGTCTGCATAACATCCCCCCCTTCCTTTCGGGCGACGAGGCTTCGATGGGCCTCGAAGCGATCGGCGTCTTGGAGGGCGAGCGGGCCAATCCCTTTGTCACCGGCTGGTTTTCCAACCCCATGCTTTATTTTTGGATGCAAGCCGGTTTCCTACGTCTTTTGGGGGTAAATGTTGCTGCGCTGCGTTTGCCTTCGGCTATTATCTCCGCGCTGACGACACTACTGCTCTATCTTTTTGCCCGGCGCCACTACGGGCGGGGAGTGGCATTGATCGCCGCGCTCTTTTTCGCCACCTATCATTACGCCATCCATTTCGGGCGGCTGGCCTACAATAACATCTGGGATCCCTTCTTTGCCCTGGGCACTTTTTACCTGGTAAGCCGGGGGATCGAGGAGCGCAGCACCGAGGCGATGGCCTTGGGCGGGGTCTGGATCGGATCGAGCATCTATTTTCACGCCGGGACGCGGCTGGTGCTCATCATCCTGTTCGCGTATCTGCTCTACCTGTCCTTCCAGCAACGCGGCTTTTGGCGGGAACATCTGCCCTGCTTGATCGTCCTGGGCTTTGTCGCCCTGGTCATTGCCTTGCCTCTGTTAAAGTTCTACCAAACGCATCCCAACGACATGTTAGCGCCCTGGCGACGACGGGCCATTTACCCCATGGGTTGGGTCGAGCAGCAGAAACAACTGACGGGCCGCAGCGAGGCCGCCATCCTGTTCGAACAGTTCCTCAAAGCGGCGCTAGCTTTCAACTATTTCCGCGACCCGACGTTTCACTACCGGCCCGAGATCCCCTTGTTGCAATTCGTGCCAGCGATCTTGTTCATATTGGGGCTGGTCTATGCGCTGATGCACACGCGCCGGCGAGAGTATTTCTTGCCCGCTTTTTGGCTGCTGATGGTGATCATCTTCGGCGGCATGTTGCTGGAAAATCCGCCCTCCGCGCATCGTCTGGTGCTTTCCACGGCGCCCGTCTCAATCCTCGTCGCCCTGGGCATCGTCAAAGTTTGCGCCTATCTCGGCGAGGGATTGGGAGGCCAGCGCCTCTTGGCCGGCGCGCTCTCGGCAGCCCTCATCGCCTTGGTGAGCTATCAGAGCCTCCATTTCTATTTCGACGTCTATACGGCCGAGCAAATGTTCACCGACACTAACACCCACGTGGCCGATCGATTGGGCAAATACCTCAACGTGTTGGGGCCCGAGTATCAGGCCTACTTTTTCGGCGCGCCACGCCTTTATTGTGGGCACGCCTCGATCCCCTTCCAGTCGCGCGGGGTCAAATGCACGGATGTAGTGGAGCCGCTCCAGGGGCCGATGCCCTTTTTAGACCCCACGCATAACGCGGTGTTCGTCCTGGTGCCCGAACGCCAGGCCGAGTTAGAGATCGTGCGCCGGAGCTATCCCAATGGCCTGTTGCGCGAATTCCGCGACATCAAAGGGCAGCTTTTATTCGTCGCCTATGAAGTTACTTTTTAGCCGGCCGAACCTAACATTGGGCGCTTGGGAAAGCGTTCGACGCCTCGGCGGAGCCCTGCACCAGGTGGTGCAGCCGCAAAGCGGTGCCCTCTTGTCCGCGTGCTTGGGGCTGGCGCTCGTCGCCCAATACCTCCTGGATGGGCGGCGCTCCATGGCCCTGGCCGGCGGGCTTTACGCGGCAGCCGCGCTCCTCTTTATCTTGCTCTTTCACCACGAGCCGCTGGAGGCCGAGGAGACAAGCGTCGGGCGTGGCGGGAAATATCCGGCATCTAAGGGAGCCCACCGGATTCGCTGGCTCTTCGTGGCCCTTTCCGTCCCTCTGGGCGCCCTGGCTTTTCCGCGTTTTCAGGGCAACCTGTTCCGCCGCGAGGGCACCCTGCTTTGGTTGGCAGGGCTGGCTTTGTTGGCGCTGGCCTCGCGGCCCTTGGCGGGGCACGATCGGAGGCGCGACGATGCCCCACGCATAACCCGCGAGGGCCTGCTGTTGGAACGACGGCATCTGGCATTGCTGGGCATCATGGCCATCGGCGCCTTTTATCGCCTGCACAAGATCGGCACCATCCCACAAGAGATGGGCTGCGACCTGCCCCATATCTACAACAATATCCGCCTGTTGTTGCGCAGCGAGTTTTTGATCTTTTTCCCCTCCCATCCCGGGCGCGAGGGCCTCTTCTTTTACCTGGCGACGCCGCTGGCCAAGACTTTTGGCCTGAGCCATACGACGATCAAGGTCGCCTCGGCGCTGGTGGGCGTGTTGACTTTGCCCACAATCTATTTGCTGGGCAAGGAACTATACAACCATGAGGTGGGCCTTTATGCGGCGTTGTTCCTCAGCGTGAGCCATTGGCACGTCATCCTGACGCGCATCGGTTTTCGCCTGAGCACCATGCCTCCGGTCTTGGCCCTGATGGTTTATTTTATTGTGCGCGGGCTCAAAACGGGGCGGCGTTGGTTCTATGCCCTGGCCGGCCTCTTCTTGGGGCTGGGGCTGTACACCTACAACGCCTTTATGATTGTGCCGCTCAGTTTGCTTTGCGCCCTGGTCGCGTTGGTCTTGGCCGGGCATGGGCGGCGCCTGTGGCGGGATTGGGACGGGCTCCTGCTGCTCATGCTTGTGGCGGCCTTTGTCTTTATCCCGCTCGGGCGCTATGCCTACGAAGAGCCGGAGCAATACTTTTATCGAGCGGCCACGCGCATTACCAGCCTGGAACAATCGCTGCCGAGCAACCTCTTGGCCACCTTTTTGGCCAACAACCGCCGTGCCTTGTTGATGTTCAACGTCCAGGGCGACGGCGTCTTTGTGGCCAATGTGCCCTATTTGCGCCAACTTGGCTTTTTCAGCGCGACCCTCTTCGCCCTAGGCGCGGCCTATGTCCTATGGCGTTGGCGCCAGGGTTTAAACGGCCTCGTGTTGGTGTTACTGTTCACCATGTTGCTGCCCACCACCCTATCGCTGGCTTTCCCCCACGAGGTGCCCAATGGGGGCCGGGCGGTGGGTGCCATCGTGCCGGCCATGCTCCTGGCCGGTGTGGCGCTGAGCCTGGTGCGCAGGCACACCACCGCCCTGTTGGCCCAGGGCGAGGGGCGCACCTGGCGGCTGGCCTGGCGCCTGGACGATGCCCCCGAGCGAGAATGGCACCTGCCCTGGGCGAAGGGGCTGCGCTTTTTCGCCACGGGGGTGCTGATCGCCGCGCTGGCTTTTGAGGTCGTCTCGCTCTACCCGCTCTATTTTCGCGAGTATGTGGCGGCCCTGCCGGATCACAACTTTTCCATCTCGCTGGCCCTGGCCGAGGCCATCGACGACTTTGCCGACGACGGCGAGGCCTATATCAAGACGGTGCCCTACTGGTACGACGGCAACGCCGTGCGCGCCCAGTTGCGGCGCGCCGATCAAAGCTGGCACAACGAGATCGAGGTCTTGGCACCCGGTGTGCCACCGCTCAGCGGGGCGCCGGGCAAATTCATGATCATCCTGCACCCGGACGACGTCGTCGCGCGACAGACGCTGCAGCAGGCTTTTCCCAAGGGCATCGAACTACGTCGGCTCAAGCCGGATGGCACGCCGGCCTTTTACCTGTTTTATGGAGAACGCTGATTTATTATGACCGATCCGCTTCTTGCCAAAGAAGGCGAACAAGCCGCAACGGGCATGACCTTTGCCGAGGTGTGGGCCCAAGCCCGCGCTCTCTGGCAACGCTTCGATGATCTGCTTGCCGACCGCCAGGTAGTGGCCAGCCTGCTATTGATCATCCTGGCACTGGGCGCCATCCTGCGCTTCACCGGCTTGGATTGGGACAACCATCAGCATCTCCACCCGGACGAGCGCTTTTTGACCATGGTGGAGAACAGCCTGCAATGGCCTAAATCGCTAAAAGAGTACTTTGATACCGCCAACAACCCGCTGAACCCCTACAATCACGGCCACGGCACCTATGTATACGGCTTGTTGCCGGTGGTGTTGGCCAAGGCGTTGGGAGAGCTGGTGGGCAAAACCGGCTATGACGGCGTTTATTTGGTGGGCCGAGCGATGAACAGCGTGCTGGATCTCGGCAGCGTGCTTTTGGTCTTTCTCATCGGCCGGCGCCTATATGGCGTCCGCGAAGGGCTCATGGGCGCGCTTTTGCTCTCCATGAGCGTGTTGAACATCCAGAACGCCCATTTCTTTACCGTCGATACCTCCACCACCTTTTTCGTCACGCTGGCCCTCTATTTTGCCGTGCGCGTCGCCCAACATTTTGATGGGACGCAAGGCCACTCACGCCATATGCCCTTGCGCAGCGGTTGGGGCAGCGTCCTCATGCTGGGCGTCAGCTTTGGCCTGGCGGTGTCGGCCAAGATCAGCGTGCTGAGCTTTCTGCTGATCATCGGCCTGGCCTATGTATTGCGGGTGAGCAGCCGCTGGCGGGCCGAAGACAATGCGGCAGACGACACCTGGCTGAATGTGTCGCGACGCCTGGGGCGCCTGGAACTGTCTTTGCGCATCACCCCACGCCGCGAGTGTGGCCGGCCGCATCCCTCGGAGCGTTGGCTCTTCTGGGGGCTCGGCGCCGCGCTTTCGATGCTGGCGGTCGT
The DNA here is from genome assembly GCA_014360745.1 of Chloroflexota bacterium. Classification (GTDB taxonomy): domain Bacteria; phylum Chloroflexota; class Anaerolineae; order UBA1429; family UBA1429; genus JACIWY01. The sequence goes on along the minus strand of JACIWY010000030.1, from coordinate 4,538 downwards.
GTTGGTGGCGGTGTTGGTCTTTCGCGTCGTCCAGCCGCAAGCCTTCACCGGGCCCGGCTTGTTGAACTTTAAGCTCAACCCCAAATGGAAGGACGACATGAGCTACATCCAAAAGCTGGTGAGCGGCGAGATCGATTATCCGCCCAGCCACCAGTGGACGGCGCGCGAGCCGATCTGGTACATGCTCAAAAACATGGTGTTGTGGGGGCTAGGGCTACCCTTGGGCTTGGCGGTCTGGGGCGGTTGGGCGCTTATGGCTTACGAGCTTTATTTCAAGCACAAGTGGGCCCATTTGCTGCCCTGGGTTTGGATGAGCTTTACCTTTTTGTACCAAAGCGTCCAGTTCGTCAAGACGATCCGCTACCTGCTGCCCATCTACCCCACGATGGCCGTGATCGCCGGATACGGTTTGGTGCGCTTGCTAGAGTGGGCTAGGAACCGCGTCCGAGGGCCGGGCGCCGCTTCCTCGGCGCGCTGGCGTTGGGCGCGCGTGGGCGCGGTGGCCGTCGTGCTCCTGGTGGTGTTGGGCACCGCTTTCTGGGCCTTTGCCTTTACCCGCATCTATACGCGGCCGGTGACGCGGGTGGCCGCTTCACGCTGGATCTATGCCAATTTGCCCAGAGGCTCGACGCTCTCCTTTGAGCTCTGGGACGACCCCGTCCCGCTCAATGTCGATGGCCACCTGGCCAGCGCCGAGTTCAAGCAAATCCAGATGGATCTCTATTGGGAGGACATCCCGGAGAAGCGCGAGCGGCTTTATCAGGCGCTGGAGGAACTGGATTATATCATCCTCAGCAGCAACCGGCTATACGGCTCGATCCCGCGTTTACCGATGCGCTATCCGTTGACCACGCGCTATTACGAGGCCCTGTTCTCCGGCGAGTTGGGCTTTGAGCGCATCAAGACATTTACTTCGCGGCCCGGCCTGTTCGGCATCGAGATCGTCGACGACAACGCCGACGAGACCTTTACCGTGTACGACCACCCCAAGGTCATCATCTTTAAGAAACGGCCCGACTTTTCGATGGAAAAGGTACGGGCTATGCTCGACGTTTATGATTTAGAGCGCATCGTGCGCGTCCGGCCGATCCAGGTTACCCAGGCGCCCAACAATTTGATGCTCGACGAGGCCACCTGGGAGCTGCAACGCCGCGGCGGCACCTGGTCGGAGCTTTTTGACCGCAACAGCCTGGCCAACAAGCGGCCCACATTGATCTGGCTGCTGGCCCTTTATTTCGTGGGGCTCGCCGCGACGCCGTTGGGCTTTTTGGCCTTTCGCCGTCTGCGCGATAGGGGCTATATCCTCTCTAAAACGTTGGGCATTCTGCTGTTAGCCTACCTACCCTGGCTGCTGGCCAGCCTGCGCATCGTCCCCTACACGCGAGGCGCCATTTGGGGCTGCCTATTGCTGATAGCAGCGGCTTCGGGGGCAGTGGCCTGGTGGCAAAGGCGAGAACTGGGCGAGTTCCTGCGCGCCCGCTGGCGGCTGCTGGCCGCCAACGAGCTCTTGTTCCTAGGGTTTTTCCTGCTCTTTTGGCTGATCCGCCTGGGCAACCCCGACCTCTGGCATCCGGCTATGGGCGGCGAGAAACCGATGGACTTGGCCTACTTGAACGCCATCATCAAGAGCAGCTACTTTCCGCCCTACGACCCCTGGTTCGCGGGCGGCTATATCAATTACTATTACTTTGGCTGGGTGACGGTGGCCTCGCTGATCAAGCTCACCGGCATCGTTCCCACCACGGCCTACAATCTGGCCATCCCCACCTATTTCAGTTTATTGGCTATGGGCGCCTGCACGGTGACCTTTAACTTGATCCCGAAAGGCGAGGAGGAGGCCGCAGCCACCCCCTGGTTTCCGCGGGCGCTGCGCTTCGGCCTTGCAGGGGCCTGCCTGGTGGCGATACTGGGCAACCTGGGGGAGGTGGAGCTGCTCCTCAACGGCTTCAAAGAGTTGGGCAATGAAGTGGCGTTCAAAAGCAGCATCCCGCTGCTCGAGTCGCTGGTGCGGGTGGGGGCGGGACTATGGGCCTTCTTCCTGGGCGGCAAAAAGCTCCCCTTCCGCAGCGAGTGGTGGTATTGGAACGCCAGCCGCATCATGGATCACGGCGAGATCAACGAGTTCCCCTTCTTTTCCTTTTTATACGCCGACCTCCATGCCCACGTGACCGCCATGCCCTTTGCCCTGTTGGCGCTGGCACTGGCGGTGGGGCTAGTGTTGCGCCCTCGTGCCGGGATGGCGCAACAGGGCAGACCGGCTGAAGGAGAGCCGTCCGCGTCTATAATGCGGCGCATCTGGGCGCGCGCCCGCGAGCTGGCGGCGCGCGTCGATGGCGCCTTGCTCGTACAGCTCACCCTGCTGGGCCTGACGCTGGGCGAATTGTGGTGCAACAACTCTTGGGATTACCCCACCTATATGGGCATCTCCCTGGTAGCTCTGGCCATCGGCCTCTATCATGAAACACGGCGGATCGATCAGCGCTCGCTTACCCGCTTGGCGCTGCAGGCGGGCTACCTGATCGCGTTAAGCATGATCTTGTTTTACCCCTACCACGCCCACTTCGGCCTGGGCTATTCCAGCGTCGAGCCCTGGAAAGGGGAGCGCACTTCGCTTGGCTCCTACCTGTTGATCCATGGCCCCATGCTTTTTATCTTGGCCAGCTATTTGTTAGCGCTGGCCTTCCGCCCCGATACGCGCAACGGCGTGGCGCGCACGCTCCGCCTGTTCTGGCGAAGCGGCGACCGCCGTGGGCGAGCCTTGGAGTTATACGAGCGCCTGGTTCGCTGCCAGACGCTGGGCTATGAGGCGGCTTGGGGTGGCCTGGTGCTCCTCGGTGCCGTGTGGCTGGTGTTGCTGTTGGCCAAAGCCTGGGTGTTGGTCGTGGCCACACCTTTGGCGGTGTTGGCCATCGCTTTGACCTTTTATCGGCGCGCGCAGCCGGCGCAGCGGCTGCAGACCTTCTTCGTCGCCACTGGCTTGCTGTTGACAATGGCCGTGGAATATATCGTGCTCAAGGGCGACATCGGGCGCATGAACACGGTGTTCAAGTTCTATCTCCAAGTCTGGATCCTGTGGGGCGTGGTGGGCGGCGCAGCGCTCGCCCATCTGCTGCCCAGAACGGAGCGCTGGGCAACGATGCGGGCCCGGCTGTGGCGGACGGCCCTGGCGCTCTTGTTGATGGGAGCCGGCCTATACCCTATCTTGGCCACGTGGGGCAAGGTGCGCGACCGCTGGAATCCCCTGCCACCCGGGCTGGACGGCATGGCCTATATGACCAAAGCCCAATACCATGACAACCGCCCTTTGACCTTGGAACACGATCGCCGGGCGATCATCTGGCTGCAAGAGCACGTGGTTGGCTCGCCGGTCATCGTCGAGGCCAACACGCCCTTGTATCGCTGGGGCAACCGGGTGTCGATCTACACCGGCCTGCCGGCCATCATCGGCTGGGATTGGCATCAGAAGCAACAACGCACGGCCGTCAGCGGCGTCGTCGTGGATTGGCGCTTGCAGGATCTCAATGAGCTGTACAACACCCACGACATCGTGCAGGCCACCCGGCTGCTCGATCGCTATCAGGTGGGCTTGATCTACGTGGGCGAGCTGGAGCAAGCCTATTACGATCCCCAAGGGTTGGCCAAGTTCGACGATATGGTGGGCAGCGTGCTGGATGTCGTCTACCGTCAGGGGCCAGTGACCATTTACCGCGTGCGCGGTCGCTGCGCATTGATCGGCGAAGGCGAAACATCGGGGTCACGGACGGCTCTGCCCACCTGGTGGCGGCGGCTGCGCCCGAGTTGGATCGCCGGGGCCGTTCTCGCCCAGGGGCCAGAAAAGCGCCCCTCCGGCGACCTGATCGAGGCACCACCACACGAGCCGCTGATGCTCGATGTGCCGGTCGAAGAGATCGCCAGCGTCGACAACCGGGGTTGGAACGGTTGGGGCAACGTGTCAACCTTGGGGGCGGTGGTGAGTTGGTGGTTGATCTTGCAGCTCCTGGGATTGGCCACCTGGCCACTGCTTTGGGCGCCTTTTGCCCGCTTCCAGGATCGAGGCTACGGCTTGGCCAAGGGGTTCGGCTTGCTTTTGGCCAGTTACCTGGTTTGGATCAGCTCCAGCTTGCGGCTCGCGGCCAACGGCCCGCCCATGGCCTGGCTGGCCGTGGTGGCGCTGGGGGGTGGCTCTTTTTTCCTCTGGCGCCGGCGGCGCCGGGAGCGAGATGACCTGCGGGCGCTGTGGCAACGGAGCCGACGCCTGCTCCTCCTGGAGGAAGCGCTGTTTAACGCTTCCTTTTTGGCGTTCGTCGGTATTCGCATCCTCAACCCTGACCTGTGGCACCCTTGGTTCGGCGGCGAAAAGCCCATGGAGATCGCCTATCTCAACGCTATCACCAAGTCGGCTTATATGCCCCCCTACGATCCCTACTTCGCCGGCGGCTATTTGAACTATTACTATTTCGGCCAGTTCATCGCCGGTGTCCTGCTCAAATTAACGGGCATCCGTCCGGAGGTGGGCTTTAACCTGGCCGTGCCCACCT
>JACIWY010000003.1 GCA_014360745.1 Chloroflexota bacterium | reverse complement strand
ATCGCCGATACCGGGGTGCCCTCGCGCACGCGCGATAGCGTCGCCCAGGTGCGGCGCGGCTGGGAGGCAACCCCGGATCGGTATGAGCGGCTTTTTGACGAGATCGGCGCCGCCGTCGATACTGCTCAGGCAGCTATCGCCCGTGGCGATCTGGATGCGCTTGGTATGCTCATGAACCGCAATCAGCGCCTCTTGCAAGAGTTGGGGGTCTCTAGCCCGGAGCTGGATCGTCTGGTGGATGCGGCTCTGCGTGCCGGCGCCTTGGGCGCCAAGCTTTCCGGTGGCGGCAAGGGGGGCTGTATGATCGCGCTGATCGGCGCGGCAGAGGCTCAAATCGTCACGGCGCTTCTTCTGGCTGGGGCACAACGTGTGTTTTCGACGATCGTACGTTGACTATGGGAGGGAGGCTATGGAGGAGAGGGCGCGGCGGAATAACATCCTTTGGGGCGTGTTTTTCATCTTGGCCGGCATCTGGCTTGGCCTTGGGCTACTGGGCTTTGCCTGGGCACGAATGGAGCATCTTTGGCCCATCTTGCCCATCGGCCTGGGGGTGGTATCGCTGATCTCGGGGCTGCGTGGCGAGCGCGATGAGGGGGCGGTGTGGTTCGGCGTGGCGGCGACGTTGGTGGGCCTCTTTTTCCTCTATATCACCTTGGGGCCCGCGGAATGGGGCGATATGCGCCGGCTTTGGCCTATCCTGGTGCTTATTGGCGCTGTGGCCTGGCTTGTCGCTTGGATCGTCGATCTGCGGCAGGTGTCTAACCTGGTCATGGCCTTGATCGCCGCCCTAGTGGGCGCCCTGGGGCTGGCCTTTACCTTCGGGCGCTTGGAGGCGGAGCTGGGCCAACGCTTGCTCGCCTTCTGGCCCGTCATTCTGATCCTTATCGGTCTTGGCCTGGTGATCCAGTTCCTGGTTCGTCAAGCTTGAGTATAACGTCGGCATGTCCCTATTGATCGGGGTCGATGCCAGTCGGGCTGTCGTGGCGCAGCGCACCGGCACCGAAAATTATACCCTTTATCTCGTCCGCGCCCTGCTACATATTGGCCAGGGGCATCGTTGGCGCCTCTATTTTCGAGAGCCCCCCCCTCGTGGCCTTTTCCCGTGCAACGAGCGGATCGAGTGGCGGGTCATTCCCTTTCCACGATTGTGGACGCACCTGCGCTTGGCCTTGGAAATTGCGCTTCGCCCCCCCGACGTGCTGTTCGTGCCCGCCCATGTGCTGCCCTGGATACCTCCGCGTCGCGGCGTCGTCACCGTGCATGACCTGGGCTACCTGCACTATCCCAGCGCACATCCGTTCCTATCGCGCTTTTACCTCGATCTCTCGACGCGCTTTAACGCCTGGGTAGCGCGGCGCGTCCTCGTCGATTCGCTGGCTACCAAGCGCGACCTTGTAGAGCGTTATGGCGTAGCTGCGAACAAGATCGTGTTGGCCTATCCGGCTGGTCGTCCTGGGATGGCCTCTACAGCCGACCCAGAAACACTGGGCCGTGTTCGAGCGCGCTATAGCACCGGCGCGCGCTATTTCCTTTACATCGGCAGTTTGCATCCGCGCAAGAACCTACTCTGCCTGTTGCGTGCCTTTGCCTCCTTGCTCGAACGGGATATGCTAGAGGAGGATATCAAGTTGGTGTTGGCGGGCAAGCCCGGCTGGCTGTACGATGAGATCGCGGCCGCTGCGCGGCAGCCGCATCTGCGGGGGCGCGTCGTGTTGGCCGGCTATGTGCCCGAGGATGACCTGCCGGCGCTGCTCAGCGGCGCGTTGGCCTTTTTGCTGCCCAGCCTTTATGAGGGTTTTGGCCTTCCCGTGCTAGAGGCGATGGCCTGCGACGTGCCCGTGATCTGCTCTAATGTGGGCTCGTTGCCGGAGGTCGCTGGAGATGCGGCCTTATTGCTCGATCCTCGCGATCAAGGGGCTTGGGCGCAAGCGATGGCCCGCGTGGCCCGCGAGCCATCGCTGCGCCGAGAGTTGATTCGGCGCGGCCGCGAGCGGCTGATGCGCTTTAGCTGGGAATCTTGCGCGCGCACTGTATTGGCGACGTTGGAGGAGGTGGGGCGAGGGTGACGGCGCCCTTGAGTGCGGTGCACATCCTGGGCGTGCGCGTCGATGACGTGACGGGCCAAGAGACATTGGCCATTATGGAACGGTGGGTGATCGAGGGTCATCCCCATCAAGTGGTCACGGTAAACCCGGAGTTTGTCATTCGTGCGCAACGAGATGCGGCTTTCAACGTAGTGTTAAAAAAAGCGGCGTTGGCGCTGCCCGATGGGGTGGGGTTGCTCTGGGCCTCTCGCCTTTTGGGCAAGCCCTTGCGCGAGCGCGTGGCCGGCTCGGATATGCTGCCTTTGATCGCCGCGTTGTGCGCGCGCCGAGGTTATCGACCTTATTTGCTGGGTGCGGCGCCGGGTGTGGCCGAGCGGGCCGCTGCCGTTTTGCAGCGCGATAACCCGAGCCTGGAGATTGCCGGCACATATGCCGGTTCGCCGGATCCCTCCGAGGAGGAAGCGATCGTAGAGCGCGTCGTCAAGGCCGCGCCCGATTTTTTGTTCGTGGCTTATGGCGCACCCCAACAGGATCTGTGGATCTTTCGCAACTTGCAGCGGCTGCAAGTGCCGGTATGTATGGGAGTGGGGGGGGCCTTTGACTTTATCGCTGGCGTTACGCCTCGGGCGCCGTTGTGGATGCGCGAGCGGGGCCTGGAATGGTTGTACCGTCTCTGGCGGCAGCCTTGGCGCTGGCGAAGGATGTTGGCGCTGCCCCGATTCGTCTATCTGGTGTTGAGACAAGGCGCGCGTCGGCGATTTGCGCGTAGCACAGAGAGGAATTGAGTATGCGACGCATTGTCCAGCTTGCTTTGCTCTTGGCCGCCCTGCTTGTTCTGGCCGCCCCCGCCCTGGCTCAGGCAGATCCGGTGCGCATCGACAAGACCGAGTCGTATGTCGTTGTGTTGGCCGATGGCCGCCTCGATGTGCGCTATACCATCACCTTCACCGAGCTCGAATCCGGCGGCCGCGATCGCATCCGCGACTTGGGGCCTTTTGAGCGCGAACACACCATCGTCTCGGCCGGCGGCGAAGGGCCGGCGGGCTCCTTTCCCGTCACGCTCAGCGGGGGGCCCATCTTTTACGAGGTGCGCTTTGGCCTTCGTACCCAACGGGGACAGAGCTACAAGGTTGAGATTCGCTATAGCGTCGACCGTTCCGTTTTTGACGCGACCGAGGTAAACGGCAAGCCCTATCGCGTGATCGGTTGGGCGCCCTTTGAATGGGCATTGCCGGTACAGGTACAGGTCATCCAGTATGTGTTGCCCATCGAATTGCCCTCGACCGTCAAACGGCCCGAGGAGGTCACCGATGCCTTGGTCGACGCCACCGGCTTGATCACCGAAGGCGGCGAGGCGCAGCGCGGCCATTTCGATCGCTGGGTGTATTTCCCCACGCCCGATGAAAAGAGCGGCAAGGTGTGGCTTTCCCTCTTTGTTCAGAAGAACAATCTGCCGCCCCAGACGCAGCTTGTGCCCAAGTTCTACCTGCCGGCGGAGACGATCACCACCACCCGCGAGACGCCCATTCCCCTCAAATCTCCGACGCCGGCCCGCTCGCCGACTCCCATGCCCGTAGGGTTCGGCGGCTTTACCCGCGAGGCGTTACAGATCACCTTTTGTGTCGGCGCGTTCGTCACCCTGGCGGTACTTATTATCCTCGTCTTGGCCCTGCAGAAGCGCAAGCCCAAGCCGGTCTACGAGCCGCCCGAGATCGAGGTGGAAACGTTTCAGACGCCCGGTGTGGTGCCCGATCTGAACGCCATCGAGACAGCCTTTTTCATGGGCAACTCGACCAAGACGATCTCGCTCATCGTCCTCTCCTTACAGCAAAAGGGGGTGGTGAACGTAGTCAATCATCAACCGCTACAGATGGAGGTCTTGAAATCGGGAAAAGAGCTGGCCGAACTCAAGCTTCCGACTTATGAACAGGCCTTGTTAAACGCCATCCAGGAGGATGGCACCATAGATCGGAACAAGATCCAAGATATTCTGAACGCCGTCGCGGCCGTCGTGCAGCCCAAGATGTGGAACGCCGATCCCCAGGCCACCCGCGAAACCTATCGGCGGCGCATTGACGACGCCTGGGAACGTTACGAACGCGAGCGACAGCGTTACCCGCAATCGGCGCCGGTGCCGAATTATATGCCCTGGATCATCCTCAGCGATCGCACGCCGCGCCCGACAACGGTCGCCGCCGGCCCGCGCGAGCCTGGTCCCCTGGCAAGGGCGGCCGGCCAAGCGGTGACGCCGATTGAGAACATGGCCATCCGACTTACCCAAGGGGTGGAGGAGGTGGTCACCGGCACGGTGACGCGCATCGAGCAAGGCGTAGATCGCCTTTTGGGCGGCACGGGCGAGGAGGCCGGCTATAGCGCCTGCCATTCGGCTTGCCATAGCGCCTGCCACAGCGCCTGTGTCCACGATGCTTGCCATTCGGCCTGTGTGCACGATGCCTGCCACAGCGCGTGCCATTCGGCCTGCGTCTGTCATAGCGCCTGCCATAGCGCCTGCCATTCGGCTTGTGTGAGCCGCTTCTGAGCGGCTCCGGTCGCTTCTGAGCGGCTCCGGTCGCTTCTGAGCGGCTCCGGTCGCTTCTGAGCAGGCGTAGGGGCAGTTGGAACCGCTGCTATCCTTGTCGGCGGATTTTGATCCGCGCCTACCAGTGCGGGCTGGGTCGGTCGCCGTTTGCAGTGTTTGAGAGTGAGTAACCAAAGCATGGATTTGCAACGTTTTGCCCGCGAGTTGGTCGAGGCCACCCGCGACTATATCTACATCCGGCCCGAGGACGGGCTGATCATTCTGCGCCCTAACCGGCTCAATTTTCTTAACGAGACGGCGACTTTTATGCTGCGCGAGCTGTACGGTGCGCCGGATGGCCCCGACGCCGATGCCGTTGTGCGCCGGACGGCGCAAAGATATGGCGTGGAAGAGGAGCGGGTGCGCGGCGATCTGCTCAAGCTTTTGCAGTCGGTTTCGGCACTGCTCAACGACGATCTCTGCGCGGCGCCCAGCGTGCGCATCACCCGTTTTGGCAGCCATCGCCGAGAGTTGCCGGTTCTTTCCGAGATTGCCTTGACCTACGATTGCCAGAATCGCTGCACTTTTTGTTATGCCGATGCGCCCAGGCGGGGCCGCGCTGTGCCCGAGATGACCACCGATCAGGTACGCACCGTTATCGACCGCATTATGGACGAGGCGCATTGCCCCACCGTCTCTTTTACCGGCGGAGAGCCGACGCTGCGCCGCGACCTGGCGGAGTTGGTGCGTTATGCCAAAGCCAAGGGGATGCGGGTTAACCTGATAACCAACGGCATTCGCTGTGCCGACGAGGGCTTGGTGGCCGCGCTGGCGCAGGCGGGGCTCGATTCGGCGCAGGTCAGCATTGAAGGCGGCTCGGCGCAGGTGCACGATGCCATCACCCGGCATCCCGGTTCGTGGGCGCAAGCCGTCAAAGGGGTGTATAACTTGCGCGCAGCGGGGATCCATACGCACACCAACACTACCCTTTGCGGCGGCAACCGCGATCACCTGCCGGAGTTGGTCGATTTCATCGCCGATGAGCTGGGTTCGGAGTATTTCTCCATGAATATGGTCATCCGCACCGGCACGGCGTTGGAGCATGACGAAGATGAGATTCGTTACTCGGAAGTGGGTGGATTGATCCGCCAGGTGCAGCAGCTCGCTCAGCAAAAGGGGATACGCCTGGTTTGGTATTCGCCGGTGCCTTATTGCCTCTTTAACCCGGTACAGGCCGGGCTAGGGAGCAAATCGTGCGCTTGTGTCGATGGGCTTATTTCGGTGAATCCGGCGGGAGAGCTGCTTCCTTGTTCCAGTTTTGAACGCGGCATCGGCGATCTGTTGCATCAACCCTTTCACAAGGTATGGTATTCGCGCACGGCGCTTTATTGGCGTCATAAGGAGTTTATGCCACCTATATGCCGCCGTTGCGACATCCGCGATATCTGCTGTGGCGCTTGCCCTCTCTATTGGGATCAATGCCGAGATTTTACCGAATTGGAGGGCGTGGCTCCGGGTGCGCCGCTCGGTGCCACCCTTCTTTGGCGGATCAAAAAGGCTTTGTGGTCTGGCACATGGGGCGTAGGCCTGGGCCGGCGGGCGACAAAGCGCATTGAGTAAGGTTATCCACCTCGAGGAGGCACAGGGATGGCGAAAAACAAGATGGGCCTGGCCGAGTTTCACCGCTACCTGGATGAGATACGCCGGCAGGTGGAAGCCTGTTACGCCGAAATCGAAGAGATCCAGTTCCAGTTCAATGACATTTTTAAACGGGAGCTGACGGAATGGCAGGAGCAATTCGGCTTTTGCTTTCCCCGCCTTCTGGCCCAGCGCAAGGAAATGCCGGAGGCTTTTGCGCGGCGCATCGACAAGGCGGAGGCCGAGGAGCGGGAGCGCCTGCGGCGCGAGATCGCCGAGCTTGAAGAGCTTGTGGCTCAAAACGAACGCCGCATGGAAGAGTTGTTGGCCCAAGCCCAACAGATCACCCAGTCGCTACGCAAGGCCAACCCGGAGCTCGATCGGCGAGAGGAGCATCTCAAGAGCCTCATCGTCCAATATGAGGACGAGTACGCCCGGGCCTATGAGCGCCTTGAGCAAATAGACACCTTCCCTTTGGGCTGGCTGACGCATTGGCCCCAGATCAGGCGGCTGAAAAAGGTGCAAGCGCAGGCCAAGAAGCAGCAGGCCGAGGCGTTGAACAAGATGCGTCAGGTGAGAAGCGATTGGGTGAAGCAGGTGGACGAGGCCGGCGAGGCACAGGCCGCGCTGCGCCAACAGTGGCAGGAATTGAGTGTGCGCACGGCGCAAGCCAAGAGCGAGCTCGATCAAAAAGTGAACGCCTTTGATATCTTGGCCGAGCAGGCGGCTCTGCAGCGTGTCTTGGAGGAGCTGGAGGAAGCGCCCGCCGGTGTGAAGGGGGAGCTTGGCCCCGCTCTCGAGGACTTGGCGCGGCGAAACAAGATCCGCCGCAGCTATGAGGAGGGGTTAAAGGCGGTGGCCGAGGCGCTGGGCCTGCTCAAAGGCATCGGCGAGGGCCTGAAGCGCTTCCGGCTCAGCGTGGGCACTGTCTTGCAAGAGCAGCGGCGCTACAATCTCAGGCCGATATCGGTGGAGGTGCCCGATGCCGTGATGGCCATCAACGATATCTGGCCCACCCTACAGGCTCGCGTCAGGGACGAAAAGTATATGGGCACCCACCCTTTGGAGTTCAGCCGCTTGGTAAAACAATATCTGAACGATCGGCTCGGCGAGCAAAGCATTCAGCATTATTTCGAGGAAATGGGGGAGGCTCTCAATCGCGCGACCAAAGCTTGGAGCTGAGCCGTTGACGGCTACACCTTTTGACCAACTTTTGTGGAGTGGATCATGAAAAAATTGTGGGCTATCTTGCTGGTGCTGGCCTCGATCCCCTTTTTCACTCTGGGCATTCTCTTTCTCATCGCCGCGATTGGCGCACCGAGCCGCGCGTTGGTGGGCCTGGCGCTTATCGGGATCGGCCTGATCTTGCTGATCACCGGCGTGCGTTGGCTGCGGCGCCTTGCCGCCGTTGCGCCGGATGTGCTCAAAACCGAGGCTGTGAACTTGGCCCAGCGATTGGGCGGCGAGTTGACCGTGGCTCAACTGCGCGCCGAGTACCGCATTTCGCAGGAATTGGCCCAGCGCATCCTGGACGAATTGGTGCGCGAGAACGCCGCTAGGGTGGAGCGTCGCGAAGAGCGCACCGTCTATGTCTTTGCCGGGCTAAGGCCCTCCATGGTGGAAAAGGTATGCCCCTATTGTGGCACAGAGTTGCCGGTGCGCAGCAATTTGCGCAAGTGCCCCAATTGCGGCGCCCAGCTCGAGTTGACCAAGACCTAATGCTTTCCAGGGGCGGTGAGTGCCGACATAGCGGCTGGGCCCTCTGCTTTCTAGCCGTTGCAGGCACGCTATTACTGTCGGGGGTGGGTTGTCGATTCTCGTTGCCTTTGGGTGGCGGTTCCGCCGTCGGTGCGATGGCGACAGAGGGCACACCGACGAGCGCGCCTTTGAGAGCCTCAGTCCAGCCTCTTTTGACGCCAACGCTCACGCCCAGCCCCACGCCGCCGCTGAGCATCCGTCTGCGTGATAACCCTATGCCTCCCCGCAATACTCTCTTGTCCTCTGCCATGGCCCCATGGCCGACGACGCTCGACTTACCAGCGGGTGCCCAAAAACGTTTCTGGATCCATGATGTGGAGCCTAATGGGGTGCGCCAGATCACGGCCTGTCTGCATATCACCAGCACCTATTTGCAGATGTGGGTGGAATATGGCCTCGAGGTGGACGACGAGGCTTTGATGGCGTCGGCCACCTTTTTTGATGAGCAGATTTACCCCACCAACCGCCGTTATTTTGGGCACGAACGCAGCCCGGGCATAGATGGCGACCGCCGATTGTTGGTGTTAAACGCTCGCTTTGCCGGCGCGGCCGGCTACTTTGCCAGCGCGAATGGATATCCGCGCAGTGAGAACCCCTATAGCAACGAACACGAAATGTTTGTTATGAATCTCTCCGCTCTAGAGCCGGGCAGCGCCACCTACAATTCGGTGTTGGCTCACGAGTTTCAGCACATGATCCATTGGAGCACAGACAGCAACGAGGCTGCTTGGATCAACGAGGGGGCTTCGGAGCTGGCCGAGGACTTGAACGGTTTCAGTCGGAACGAGGCCCAACTCCGCGCCTTTGGTCGAAATCCCGACTTGCAGCTTAATCATTGGCCCGCCGATGATGATCGATTGGGGGCTCACTATGCCGCGTCTTATCTCTTGTTGCGCTACCTCTTGGATCGCTACGGGGCCGAGGCGGTGCGCGCACTGATCCAACAACCTCAAGATGGCGTCGATGGCTTGGACGCCGTCTTGGCCGAGGTGGCCCCCGGCACGACCTTTGACGATTTCTTTGGCGAGTGGCTATTGGCCAACGCCCTGGATTTGCCTGGCCCGTTCGGATATCCCACCTTGGAGATGAGCGTCGAGCCGGAGCGAGTTGTCGAATCTTATCCCTTTCGTGGGGAGGGACGGGTGCATCAATACGGCGCCGACTATTGGGAGCTAAAGCCTGCCCCGGACCAGGGCGCACTGGCGATCACCTTCGCCGGCGCGCCCACGGTGCGCGTGGTGCCCAACGAGCCGGTCAGTGGCCGTTACCAGTGGTGGTCGAATCGTGGCGACTTGGGGCATTCCTATTTGCAGCGTTCCCTCGATTTGCGGGGAGCGACGACGGCGACCCTTTCTTTTTGGTTATGGTTCGATGTCGAGCCGGGTTGGGATTATGGCTACGTGCGCGTCTCGCCCGACGGGGGACAAACCTGGGAGTTTCTCCGGGGCAGCTACACCAGTGACTATGACCCCAATCGCGTGACTCTGGGCCCCGGCTACACCGGCAAGTCGGGCCTGGGGGTTTCTCCTCCCGCTAATACCCAGCCGGTTTGGGTGCACGAATCTCTGGATCTGAGCGCATGGGCGGGACAGGAGATCTTGTTGCGGGTGGATTACGTCACCGACGACGCCGTAAACCTGCCAGGGCTTTGTCTGGATGACATTTGCCTGACCCTAGATGCCGACATTGGGTTCTTGGACACGGTGGAAGAGGGTGAGGAAGGTTGGCGCGCTGTCGGCTTTATCCGCCATGACAACCGGTTGGCGCAACGTTACCTATTGCAATTCGTCCGCTTGGTGGGCGATGAGCTCCAGGTTACCCCTTTGCCCGTGGGCGAGGATGGTCATGGGCGCTGGCAGATACCGGCTCTCGGCGCCGATGTGCGACGGGCCCTCCTGGTCATCGCCGGGATCACCCGTTATACCACCGAGCCCGCGACCTATACGCTGGAAATAGGCCCCCATGGGCCGAGCGCGCCATAGCGTGTTCGCTCAGAGCACCTCACGCAGGCGGGCCAGCAGCGCTTCCTCTTGGCGGGGCAACACGGTGCGCAGATCGAGCACAACGTGTCCCTCTTGGATGCGGGCTACCACCGCAGGCCGCCCCAAACGCAGCGAGCGGGCCAGCTCAGTGGCGTTCTCGTCGGGCAGGGCGAGAAGCGTTGTGGGCAACGATTCCTCCGGCAACGATCCGCCACCCACCATGGAGCGCCCGGGTAACAGCTCACAGCCAGCGCCCGAGGAGCCCAACGCATCGAGGAGCACCCGTGCTCGCGCTTCGATCTCCGCTTGCGTCATGGCGATCATACGCCAGATCGGCACGGCGGTCGGCGCTTCTCCCTTTACGTAATGTAATAAGTTGGCTTGGATGCCGGCGATGGTCGTCTTGTCCACGCGGAGCGCTCGGGTGAGGGGATGTCGTCGTAATCGAGCGACCAACTCTTTTTTGCCCACAATGATCCCCGCTTGCGGCCCGCCTAGCAGCTTGTCGCCGCTAAAGGTGATCAGGTCGGCATCCGCCCGGACGCTCTCCTGGACCATGGGCTCGTGGGCCAGGCCGAAAGGTTCGGTGTCGAGGAGGGTGCCGCTGCCGAGATCGTCGAACAGCCACAAGCCGCGTTCGTGGGCCAGGGCCACCAATTCCTCAAGCGAGGGCATGGCGCTGAAGCCGATGATGCGGAAATTGCTCGAATGCACGCGCATGAGCGCGGCGGTTCCCTCGCCATCGGGCGCCGTGCGGATGGCGTCGGCGTAATCGCGCACATAGGTGCGGTTGGTGGTGCCCACCTCCACCAAGCGGGCCCCGCTCTGGGCCATGACTTCGGGAATGCGAAAGCCCCCGCCGATCTCCACCAATTGGCCGCGGGAGATGATCACCTCGCGCCCCCGGGCCAGGGCGGAAAGGACGAGCAACACGGCGCCGGCATTGTTGTTCACCAATAAGGCCGCCTCCGCACCGGTGAGGCGGCAGAGCAACGCCTCGGCGTGAACATAACGCGATCCACGACGCCCCAGCTCGAGGTCGAACTCCAGATTGCTATAACCCTCGCCGGCAGCGCGCATCGCCGCCAACACCTCGTCGCTCAACGGTGCGCGGCCCAGATTGGTATGGATAATGACCCCGGTGGCGTTGATCACCGGTCGCAGAGTGGGCTCCACCAACAAGGCCAACCACGCATCGGCGAGGCGAAGGAGCTCCTCTTCGCCGGGATAGGCGCTTCCCGTGGCGATCATGCGCTGTCGCACCGCCTCGATCGCCTGACGCAAGGCCTCGGTCACCGCATCGTGGCCATAGTCTTCTATCCAAGCTGTCACTCGAGCGGAGCGCAACAGCTCGTCTACACTGGGCAATTGGCGCAACAGATTTTGCATATCCTCGTTCATGGTTCCCTTTTCAGTATGCGCTCGTTTGGCCTAATGTACCGTTTATCCCGCGCTTTTAGATGCCATCCCAGCCATACACATCGAGGTCGATGCGTCCCTCCACAAAACGCACCCCTTCTTGTTCCAACAAAGCTTGTTGTCGCCACCCCAGCGGGTCATAAGCCCGACGGCTGATGCGTCCCTGGGCGTTTACCACCCGGTGCCAGGGCAGATGATCGGGGCATTCGGCCATCGCCCAACCCACCGTACGTGCCGCCCCCGGTTTGCCCAGGTGCAGGGCGATCTGTCCGTAGGTGACCACTCGGCCATAGGGAATACGGGCCACGACTGCATACACCTGTTCAAAGAACGAAGGTGTCATGTGCTCCGTGTTCGGTACCTGCTCAGACCAGGGAAAGACCGGGGATGACGTCGAGCTCCAGGCCGGCGCGATCTCCGGCCAGGTAATTGTAATAACCGGCGACGGCTACCATGGCCGCGTTGTCGGTGCAGAAGCGAATGGGCGGGTAGCGCACGGGCACCTCTAGTCGACGAACCATTTCGCTGCGCAACAAGCGGTTGGCGGCCACCCCGCCGGCGATGAGTACCTGGCTGGCCTGTGTGTCGGCTACGGCTTGGGCGGTCTTTTCCACCAAGGCATCGACCACAGCGGCCTGAAAACTGGCCGCGATGTCGGCCACCGGGATCTCGGTTTGTGTTTCGTCGATGCTGGCCTCGGCCAGTTTCTGGCCGCGAACGTCGATCTTGGCGCCTTGTGCTTGCTGCAATTCCTGTACCAAGCGCAATACAGCAGTTTTGAGCCCGCTAAAGGAAAAGTCGTAGCGGCCGACGTTCAATGCCCGTGGAAAGGCGAACGCCAAGGCATTGCCCTCCTCAGCGGCCCGCTGGATGGCCGGCCCGCCCGGGAAGCCGAGGTTGAGCAATCGGGCCACCTTGTCAAACGCCTCGCCAGCGGCGTCGTCGATGGTGTGGCCCAGCAGATGGTACTCGTGGTGCTCGCGCATTTCGATCAACTCGGTGTGTCCCCCCGAGACCACCAAACATATTAGAGGAAAGGAAGGAGGGACAAAAGTTTGCGGATCGACGTCGGGGGGCAGCAGCCAATTGGCATAGACATGGGCTTCCAAGTGGTTCACCGCTATCAGCGGCAAATCCGTGGCCAGCGATAGCGCTTTGGCCACGTTAAGCCCCACCAGGAGCGAGCCGGCCAAGCCCGGGCCGTGCACCACGGCTATGGCATTCAGATCGTCCCAGGTCACTTGGGCCGTTGCCAGGGCTTCGCGGATCACCGGCGTGATGGCCACCATATGTTGGCGCGAGGCCATCTCGGGAAAGACGCCGCCGTACTGGCGGTGCAGCTCCACCTGCGAGGCCACCACATTGGAGAGGATGATACGCCCCTCTTCCACGACGGCCGCTGCCGTCTCATCGCACGACGTTTCGATGCCCAGGATCAGTGTCATAGGTCCCCTATCGTCTCAAGGCGGGCAAGCTGGCCATCCATAATGTTTTGCCGCTCAAGAAAAAGAGGCGCTGGTTCTCCTCGTCGACATAGAGCCCGCGCAGTTGTTTCAAATTTTCTTGGCCAGCGGGCACTTTGAACTGGCGCAAGTAAGCGCCGGCCTTATCGAATTGCAAGATGCGCTCGTTGCCGGTATCCCCTATATAGACATAACCATAGGCATCGGGCTCTTGGGGGCCGGAGACGAAAATGACCGTCGGGCTGCGCATGGGGGAAGGCAACCCTTGCAGAGTAAAGGGCTGTGGCTCGCCCTGGAAAAACTTTTTCACCTGGCCATCGGCAAAAAGGACGTAAATGTTGCCGTCGATGGTCATATCCACGGCCCCTGTGAGATCCACATTGAGCTGCGGTGGCAAATAATCGGTTGGCGGCACCGTATAGGCGTTCTCGTGGGGCACATATTTAAGGATGCGGTTCAACAAAGGATCGAGTACGTAGAGGTTGCCGTAATAGCCGCCAATGGCATCGGGCTTGAGCCACATATCACTATCGGCCACCGGCAGGACGTCGATCCCTTGCTGAGGGTCATAAGCCAGCAAAAAGCCGGTGCGCTCGACGGCGACGAAGGTGCTCAGCGTGCGGTCACCTCCCGCCTCCAACCAAGCGATATCGACAATGTCGCTCAGCTTGATGCCTCCGCGCATCTCGCCCTTTTGCATCAAGAGTGGGGCAGTATCGGCCGAGAGGAGCGCATCGCGGGCATCGTTAAGCAAGAACTTGTAAACACGGCTGCTGCCACGGTTCAGCACGAACACGTCGATGCCGTGGACGACGATGCGCGATGAATCGGTAGGTGAGATTGGCGCATCATCCAGGTCGCGCAACTTCCAAACGTGATGAAGCAGCTCGACCCGGTCGATCTCTTCCATTTTGTGGCGAATGCGCCGCTCCAGTGCGAGCAGGGCCTCGTCGTTGGCGTCGATGGCCAAGCCATCGCGCACCGTGCGCAAAGCCTCCTCAAGTTCGCGGCGCGTCTCGCTATCGGAGGGCATTTTAAGGGCGTTGTCGTATTGCGCTTGGGCCAGGGCCTGGAGCGAATTGAATTGCTCCACGCGCGTCCGCTCGTATTGGATACGGGTCATGATAACCAGGGCCAGCATGATCAGGGGGAGGATCAAGGCCACCAATACCAACGCTTTGCCGCTGAGCGAGATGCCCGCCTCCGCGCTGCGCGGCGCGGGCGCGGGGCGCGGAGGGGCCTCCTCCGGCAAGACGCGCAATAGGGCGTCCTCGGTCGCGTGGCGCAAATTTTCGGCGCCCGTCGAGAGGTTCCGGCGCAAGTCGGCCAACGACCGCTGGCGTTTGCTCTGACCCTCGCCGCCAACGGGGGCTGACGATGTGCGGCCAATGCGCGGCTCGGCAGGGTATACCTCGTCGGCATAATCATCATCCGTCTCGGCGATTTCCGGCTCTTCTAAATAGTCCTCTTCGAGAAGGGTTTGTTCCTCTTCCTGGACATATTCCTCCGCTTCTTCGGGGGAGGGTGCCATCGGAGAAGGGAAGGGCTCCGAAACGGTCATCGGGCCGCGGCGTGGCTCCGGAGTTGGCTCATGGGTTGGAGCGCCCGATGGAGGAGGCGAAGGTGCAGCAGCTTTCGGCCTTGTGGTTTGAGAGGGCGCTATCTTGGCAGCGGCATCGGAGGATTCCATCTCGGGTGACCGCTCGCTCGGCCAATCGATGACGATGGCGCTCACGTTGCGCCCGTTGACCAGTGCTTCAACGGCCATGCGCGGCGATTTTTTGCCATCGTAGGTCAGCGCCTCCGCCAATTCTCGACGGGAGGCCAAACGGGCTAGATCGGTCGTAGAGAGGATGAGCACATCCCCAGGCAAAAGCGTCACATGCGCCAAGTCGGGCTCGACGTCTCGGCGCAATCCGGCCGGCGGTTGGCGGCTCAGGTCAAAAGTGCCGGGATTTTCGCTGCGCAGCCAGATCGAGTCGGCCGGGTAACGTGTTGCCTGACCTTCGTGGATATGGGTGACCAGCGAGGGGCCCAGTTGGGCCATGTACACATCTTGGTCACGGATGACCACAGCGTTGAGGCCCGCCACCACCTGGTGCTCGCTATCGGCCCGCAAGTTATGCTCAAAAAGAAAGGTGTTGGCGGCCAACAACGCCTCGCGCAGCCCACGGGTGATGCTGCGGCTCATGTTCAGATAGGTGTCGGCAACGACCTGCGCCAGCTCACCGTACAGGCCAGCGGGGGGTGTGATGCTGCGCGGCACCTCGATGACCAGATATAGGTCTCCGCGGTTACTCGCTCCCCGGCGGCCGCCGGCCGGCAGGGTGTACAGCTCCGGAGCTTGTCGTCGCCAATTGCCATCGCGGATAGACAACTGCTCGACGCGCAGTTCATCGCCCGCCTGTGCGCTTTTGGAGGATCTAAACATGGGTTGCCCCATCCTTCGGGCTCGTATGCCCAGAGACGGTCGAACTATTCCCACTCGATCGTAGCGGGGGGTTTGCTCGAGATATCATAGACGACCCGATTGACGCTTGGGATCTCGTTGACGATGCGATTTGAAATACGGGCCAACACCTCGTAGGGGATGCGCGCCCAATCCGCCGTCATGCCGTCCTCGCTGGTCACGGCGCGAACGGCCACGACATGACCATACGTGCGGCTATCCCCCATTACGCCCACGCTGCGCAAAGGCGTGAGCACGGCGAAATACTGCCAGATCTCTCGATCGAGACCTGCGACAGCGATCTCCTGGCGCACGATGGCGTCGGCCTCTTGGAGGACGGCCACCCGTTCAGGGGTTACCTCGCCGATAATGCGCACGGCCAGCCCTGGCCCCGGGAAGGGGGCGCGATAGACCATCTCCTCGGGCAGGCCCAACGCCAAGCCCACTGCGCGCACTTCATCTTTGAACAAAAAGCGCAGCGGCTCGATCAGCTCAAAGCGCAAATCCTCAGGCAGGCCACCGACGTTGTGATGGGTTTTGATGCGCGCCGCCGACTTGGTGGCCGGCGTGGCGCTCTCGATGACATCGGGATATAGGGTACCCTGAGCCAGGTAGTCGACACGCCCCAGACGGCGCGCCTCTGCCTCAAAGATCTCGATGAACTTGGTGCCGATGATGACCCGTTTGCGCTCCGGGTCGGTCACTCCCTTGAGGGCTTCTAGGAATTCCTCGCTGGCGTCCACGTAGCGAATGTCGCCGCCCAGATAGCGGCGGAAACGTTCCATATTCTCCTCGGCCTCGTGTTTGCGCAATAGGCCGTTGTTTACAAAAATGGCGGTGAGTTGGTCGCCGATGGCGCGACGTACCAGGGCGGCTACCACCGTGGAATCCACCCCTCCGGAGATGGCGCAGATGACCCGCCCGTTGTTGACTTGCTCGCGAATGGCTGTCACCGCCTCTTCGATAAAGGAACCGGGCGTCCAAGTCTCTTGGCAACCACAAATATCCAGGCAGAAATGGCGCAATATTTCCCGTCCTTGCGGCGTGTGCACCACTTCGGGGTGAAACTGTAGGCCGTACCATCGACGCGATTCATTGGCCATGGCTGCTATCGGCGAGCCCTCCGAATGGGCTAGGACGATGAAACCGGGCGGCAACGCCTCGATACGATCTCCGTGGCTCATCCATACATCGAGAGTTAAGGAGAGCCCCTTGAAAAGAGGCGATTCAGGACGGTCTAATGTGATCTGGGCAGCGCCATATTCTCGAGAGCGGGCCGCTGCGACCTTTCCGCCGAGATGATAGGCGAGAAGCTGCATCCCATAGCAAATGCCTAAAATCGGCACTCCTCGCGCCAATAGATGCGAGGGCAGGGTGGGCGCGTCTCGATCATAGACGCTGTTCGGGCCGCCGGAAAGGATGATGCCCTTTAACTCGAAATGGTCCAATGCCTCGGCAGGAGCATCCCAGGGCAACATCTCGCAATAGACGTGCTGCTCGCGCACCCGCCGCACGATAAGCTGAGCGTATTGAGAGCCATAGTCTATAACGACGATAGCTTCGCGGTGCTGCTCGGGTTTTCCCACGTCTTCCCCTGAATTGAATGATCCGTTGCCGCTTTCTCTTGGGCTCGCTCGATGCTTAATAGGTAAAATTATACCGACTATGCGAGAGTAGCGCAAGTGTTGTCCGTGTTGGCCGGGTGAGATTAGAACTTGCCAAAAGATGGGTGCCCCTTTATAATCACCCTGTTTAGGTTCGGATTGCAAACCGCTATCGCATAGGTAGGCCAATCTGCAATGGCTTGCAGTAAAATATAATCGCGTGCGAGAGGGAGGGACATGCGAATGACCAAGAAATGGGTTTATCTCGCTTCTGAAGGCAACAAGGATATGCGCGATCTGTTAGGTGGCAAAGGGGCTGGCCTAGCCGAGATGACGAACGCGGGCCTGCCGGTTCCGCCATCCTTTACCATCACCACCGAAGCTTGCCTGGCCTATTTCAAAGAGGGCAAGCAGTTCCCCGCAGGGATGTGGGAACAGGTGCAAGAGGCGATGCGCAAGCTAGAAGAGCAAACGGGCAAGGGCTTTGGAGACCCCAAGAATCCTTTGTTGGTCTCCGTGCGTTCGGGAGCGCGCGTGTCGATGCCGGGCATGATGGATACCGTGCTCAACGTCGGGCTCAACTCTGAGACGCTCAAGGGTTTGGCCGAGCTCTCGAACAACGAACGTTTTGCCTATGATGCGTATCGACGGCTCATTGCCATGTTTGGGCGTATCGTCAAGGGATTGAAGGGCGAACTCTTTGAGCACAAGCTGGACGAATACAAGGCCAAGACCAAGGGCGGCCGAGATACGGATTTGACCGTGGACATGCTCAAAGAGATCGTCAGGGATTTCAAAGAGATTTACCGTCAGAATCTGGGTGAAGAGTTTCCCGAGGACGTATGGGAACAGATCCGTCAGGCCATCTGTGCCGTGTTCGATTCCTGGTTTGGTCCCAACGCGGTGACCTATCGCCGTCACCATAAGCTTTCGGATGAGTGGGGCACCGCCGTGAATATCTGCACTATGGTCTTTGGCAACATGGGCGAGGATTCGGGCACGGGCGTGGCCTTTACCCGAAACCCCAACACTGGCGAGAATGAGTTGTATGGCGAATATTTGCAGAACGCCCAGGGCGAGGATGTGGTGGCCGGCATTCGCACGCCGATGCGCATCGCCGAGCTTGAACGGGTCAACCCCGAGATTTATCGCCAATTCACCGAAGTAGCCCGCATGCTCGAACGGCACTATCGCGATATGCAGGATGTCGAGTTTACCGTGGAACGCGGCAAGCTCTGGATCCTACAGACGCGGAGTGGCAAGCGCACGGCGCGGGCGGCGATCAAGATCGCTGTGGACATGGCCAATGAAGGGTTGATCACCCAAGAGGAGGCGGTGGCGCGGGTAACGCCCGAAGAGGTCGATGTCATGTTGCACCCCATGTTCGACCCGGAGGCCAAGCGGGCGGCGCAAGAGCGCGGCGATATGATTGCCGTTGGCTTGAACGCCTCGCCGGGCGCGGCTACCGGCATTGCTGTCTTTGACGCCAAACGCGCCGCAGACAAGGCCGAGGCCGGCGCCAATGTCATCCTGGTTCGCCCGGAGACCTCGCCCGATGATGTGGGCGGTATGCTCGTTTCCAAAGGGGTGCTCACCCAGCATGGCGGTGCCACGTCGCACGCCGCGGTGGTGGCGCGGGGCAACAATTTGCCCTGTGTGGCGGGCTGCGAGGCGATTACCGTCGATCCCGATGCTGCCTGCTTTACTATCGGCTCGCGGGTGGTGAGAGAAGGGGATACCATCTCCATCGACGGCACCACCGGCGAGGTGTTCATTGGCTCCATTCCCACCATCGACGTCGATCTGGCCAGAGAGGTCGAGCTGGCTACCTTGTTGCGTTGGGCCGATGGCATTCGGCGACTGGGCGTCTATTGTAATGCTGACTATCCCCAGGATGCCGCTCGTGGGCGCGCCTTTGGCGCAGAGGGGATCGGCTTGTGCCGCACCGAGCACATGTTCTTTGAGGCCGATCGTCGGCCGGCCGTGGTTTCGATGATCCTGGCCAAGACCGATGAAGAGCGACAAAAATATCTGGACCAAATCTTGCCCTTCCAGCGTGCGGACTTTGAAGGGATTTTCAAGGCCATGGATGGGCTGCCCGTCATCATTCGTTTGCTCGACGCGCCCATGCACGAATTCTTGCCTTCCAAAGAGTCGCTCATCGAGGAGGTGACTCGGCTGCGCTGCACCGGCGAGAACCCGGAGGAGCTCAAAAAGAAAGAACAGTTGTTGGAAACGGTCGAGGCGATGTCGGAAATCAACCCGATGATGGGCTTGCGCAGCGTGCGCGCGAACATTATCAAGAGCGGTATCGCCGAGATGCAGGTGCGGGCCATTATCCAAGCAGGCTGTCGGCAGGCGAAACGTGGGGTGGATGTGCACGCCGAAATCATGATCCCGCTGGTCTCGCACGTGAACGAGCTCAAGCACCAATACGAAGTGGTCAGGAAAGTGGCCGCTGAGGTCATGCGCGAAGAGGGCGTAGAGATCGATTACAAATTCGGCACGATGATCGAGACACCGCGCGGCGCCTTGACGGCCAACCAATTAGCCGAATACGCCGAATTCTTTTCCTTTGGCACCAACGACTTGACCCAGATGACCTTCGGCTTTTCGCGCGATGACGCGGAAGGCAAGTTCCTGCTGCAATATGTGGAGCGCAAGATCCTGCCCGTGAACCCCTTCCAATCCTTGGATCAGGAGGGCGTGGGGCAGCTTGTAGAGCATGCCGTCAAAGGCGGCAAGGCCACCCGGCCCGATATCGAGTTGGGCATTTGCGGCGAACATGGCGGAGACCCCGATTCCATCGACTTTTTCCATCGCGTGGGCTTGGACTATGTAAGCTGCTCGCCTTATCGAGTGCCGGTTGCCCGGCTGGCGGCGGCTCAGGCCGAGCTACGTCACCGAGGCCGCAATGGCTGAGAGCGCTGAGGATCGACAAGGGCCAGGCCGCATGTGCCTGGCCCTTATTTTAGCCCTTACCCGCATCGATTCCCGCCTTGTGGCGTCCTAGTAACAAACGCGCCAGACTCGTCCGTTCCTCTTCTCCAACTAACGGTTGTGGCTCCGAGGTGTGTCGATGGCGGCCCTTAATCCGCAGTTCCGTTCGGCCTGGCCGAGCACTATCTTGTTGCTGCTGATGAGTGTTGCTCTTTGGCCCTCGGCTTTTGCCCAAGAGGGTCCGCTCCAGGTCGCGGCGTCTGCCTCGCCAGAGACACTAGAACGCGGTCGGCAGGTCACCTTTACCCTGACACTCCGTAATGGCTCGGACAAGGCCGGCGCGGGCATCATCCGTTACACATTGCCTGCCGGGTTTCGCTACGTGCCCGGCTCGACGCAGCTGCGCCTGGATGGCGCGCCGATCTCCGGCCAAGATCCCACCTTCGCCGGCCAAACGCTCACCTGGTCGCCGGTGCCTCTCTCTGCGGCGCGCGTGGCGGGCGTGTATGGCATGCATACCTTTGTGCAAGATCGCTGCGATAGCGGCTATATCGCCCATCAGCTCGATCGGGTGCGCGAGCTGATGGGCCCCGGCGCCTATGTGAAACAGCTCTTTTACCGCATCGATGTCAACACGCCGGGCCCGGAACGGTGTTGGATCGATTTTGTGAACGGCTGTTACCAACGCGACCTCATCCCCATCGTGCGCTTGCAGGGCTCCTATGGCGGCCCTTATTGGATCAAGCCGCCGGCCGATGGGCCTGGAGACTATACACGGATCGCCCAAGCTTACGCCCGCGTCGTCTCCGGCCTGCCCCGACGAGACGATCGGCTTCTATATGTCGAAATCTGGAACGAACCCAACCTGGATATCGAATGGAGCGGGGCGGCCGACCCCATCGAGTATGCCCATTTCCTGGTCGATGTGGCGGTGGCCATTCGCGCGCTGGGCGATGCGCGCATTCGCATCTTGAACGGGGCCCTTTCGCCAGGCGGGAACTATTACCACCTGGATTTTATCGACGCCATGGCGGCCGTGCCTGGCGCGATGGCGGCTTTTGACGTATGGGCTGCCCATCCCTATCCGGGCAACCACCCACCCGAATACAACATCCACGATGATACGGCGCCGAGCTATCGCGAGCTCACCATCGACAGCTATCTGCTCGAATTGGAACGTCTGGCGGCCCACGGGCGGACCGATGTGCCGGTGTTGCTCACCGAGACCGGCTATGCTCTGGGGCAAAACAATTTTGTCTTCCAAGGTTATCCACCCATCGATGAGAACAACCGCGCCGACTATATCACCCGCGCCTTTCGCGAGGGGTGGAGCCGTTGGGCCGAGGTGCTAGGGGTTTGCCCCTATGAGTTGGTGGATCCCCATGGCCATTGGGCGGTCTGGGATTGGCTTTATCCTGACGGACGGCGGCATGCCCAGTATGACACCGTGCGCGCATTGGACAAGACCTCGCCCCCGGCCCCGGGGACGCTGGTCGTCCGCTTCCAGGCGACGGCGGACGTCGAGCCAGGCGTTTATTCCGGCCGGGTGGAGGCGACGGTCGAGGGATTGGGCTCGACGGCGCTGGATGGCGCCGCGCCGGTGCGCATAGTGTCCCCTCCCCCTACCCGGACGCCTACCGCCACGCGCACCCCGACGGCTACGGCCACCGCCTTGGTGCCGTTAGTTTGTGACTCGGTCGTCGTCAATGGAGATATGGAAGGCGATGAGGCTTGGAGCATCCCGGATACCGCCTATCCGGCAGCGATCACCGACGACCGGCCACATAGTGGGCTGCGCTCGCTCCGTTTGGGCATCGTTGAGGGGGCGTCGGTGCGCAGTTATTCTACAGGGCGGCAGCTCTTTGCGCTGCCAACCGATGCAAACTCGTTGCGTATCCGCTTTTGGTATTATTGTCGTTCGGAGGACGTGGCCCATGGCTGGCAGTACGCGCTGTTGCTGGACGAGCAATTCAATTATCTAGAGACGATCATGTGGCTGTCGTCAGACGCGCGAGAGTGGCGTCGATGGGAGGCCGAGATCCCCCGCTATGCTGGCCGCCGGCTTTGGCTCCATTTCGGTGTATATAACGATGGCGAAGGCGGGCCAAGCGCCATGTATGTGGATGACGTAGAGATCGAGGTGTGTCGGCCAGCGGGCTCGATAACGAGGACCCCCACGGCAGCGCCGACGCGGACGCTTACGATGACCCCAACCGGCACCCCATCAGCCACGCCATCCCCCGCGCCGCCCGCTACGCCGACGAACACGTCCTTGCCCTTCACCGCTGTCCCTCCGACGGCGCCCCCCACTTTGACGGCCACTGCCGTCCCTCCACCATGTTGGGAATTGTTATTGAACGGCAGTTTGGAGACGGATGAAGCCTGGGCGATGCCCAATACTGCCCGCCCCGCTCGATATATGCATGAACTGTGGCACGAAGGCCAACGCGCCGTCGCCTTAGGGCTCCTTGAGGGTGAGGGCAATTTGTACAGTTATAGCTCAATGGAGCAAGGACTAGATTTACCTAAAGCATCGATATTGATCTTGAGCTTCTGGTATTGGCCTTTCTCAAGTGATGTTTCTGGCGATCGTCAGTATGTGCTTTTGCTCGATGAGGAGGGGCGTTACGAGGCCTTGTTATGGGCTTTGGAGAACGACGGCCGCTGGAAGGAGCGGCGCTTTGATCTCACCGCTTGGGCCGGGCAGCGCGTCACGCTGCGCTTTGGCGTTTACAACGATGGCCAGGGCGGCATAACGGGGATGATCGTCGATGATATTTCGGTGCAAGCGTGTGAGGTCGCTCCCCGTTTGACCGAGACACCAGGGCCAAAGCTCTCTCTGCCGTTGGTGCTCAAAGAGGGCAATGTGTCACGGCCATCTGTCTTGCAGGGGGGCGAGGTTGAAAGGTGGTCGATGGCCGAGGAGCGGCTCCTGGTTTCATCCTCGCCCGACAGAGACCTTGTGGGGCTTGCAGGATCGGAGGTTGACGCGAAGGATGTCGGCGTGATGACATTGGATCCGATCCGCCAACGGTTGATCGTGGCGGCAGGGCGTGAGTTAATGGCCTTGGATGCCTTTACCGAACGGCCGCTTTATCGTCACCTTTTGCCCGCGCCGGCGAGTGCACTGGCCGTAGCGCCTCAATCGGGCGTTGTGTATGTGACCACTGCCTGGCAGGGAGGGGAGGAAAGCGTGTTATATACCGTCGGCATCGATGGCATCCTATATTCCCAGGTGGGAGGGCTGGGGCACGTCTCCACCCTCGCTGCTGGTGAAAATCGGCTCTATTTGGGAGACGTTCGAGGCCAACGGCTGATTGTGCTTGATGCTCGATCCTATAGTATAATAACGGTACAGTACTTCGCGGCGGCCCCCCACCCGCTGTTGCTCGACGCCGATGGCCATCGCCTCTATATGGCGGAGGCAGGCACAGGGCAAGTTTCGTCTCTGGATGCCGTCACCCTGCGTCCTTCCGGTGAGGCCCGACTTGGAGGCTTAGGCTATGTCCATGATTTGGCCCTGAGCTCGGACGGCTCCCGTCTCTATGTCGCTCATGCCCTCTCGCCTAAATATGGAGGGGTGTCCATCGTCGATGCGAAAACGATGGACGTTTTGATCACCCGTTGGGGCGATCGGCAAATGCCGTTGTGGCCCGCCGATGCGTTGGCTCTAGACGAACGACGGGGGCTGGTGTATGTGGGTGTGGCTCAGGGGATAGCCCTATTGGGGGGCGATGGGTTGGAGACACGAGGTGTGTTCGCCTTCGAGCGCTCGCTCTGGCCGAGGAACCTGACGCGCAATGAAGGGCTCGATAGGCTCTATGTAGCAGGTTCTGCGGGGCGGCTGCGTCGATGGGTAGGTCAAACGATCTCCGGATCAAGGTAGGATCCAAGCCATGAGCGTCGTGGAAGAGATCAAACAGCGGTTGGATATCGTCGAAGTGATCGGCGAGTACGTGCCGCTGCAAAAAGCCGGGCGTCACTTCAAGGGGCTGTGTCCCTTCCACACGGAAAAGACCCCTTCCTTTATCGTCTTTCCCGAATCTCAAAGTTGGCATTGCTTCGGTGCCTGTTCCACCGGCGGGGATCTCTTTACGTTCATCATGCGCCGCGAGAATATGGATTTTGCCGAGGCGCTCCGTTTTCTGGCGCAGCGCGCCGGCGTACAGCTCACTCCGCTGGACGAGGCAGAGCGGGAACAGCGGGATGAACTGGATCGGCTGCGAGAGATCAACCGCATTGCCGCCGAGTTTTATCATCATATTTTGATGCGTTCCCCGCAGGGAGAGCCTGGGTTGTGCTATCTGGAGCGTCGTGGCGTTGCCCGTCAGACGATGGCCACCTTTCAGCTCGGCTATGCGCCGAGCGAGTGGCATACCCTCGATCATTATTTGCGGCAGCAGGGGGTCAGCCAGGAAGATGCGCTCAAGGCCGGCTTGTTGAGCGAAAGTGAACAGGGCACGGTCTATGACCGTTTCCGCGGGCGGGTGCTTTTCCCGATCCGTGATCCGCAAGGCCGGGTCATCGGCTTTGGTGGGCGCGTGCTCGACGATTCGTTGCCCAAATATCTGAACACTCCCCAAACTCCCTTGTTTGACAAGGGGAGCGTGCTTTATGGCATCGACCTGGCCCGAGAGGCCATCCGCGAATCGGGCACGGCGGTCATCGTCGAAGGCTATATGGACGTTATCATCCCTTATCAATGTGGGGTAAGGAACCTGGTAGCTTGCATGGGCACGGCGTTGACCGAGGCGCATATGGACATGCTCAAACGTATCACCAAGACGTTGGTCTTGGCGTTGGACCCCGACGCGGCCGGCATGGCCGCCGTGGAAAAGGGGGTGGCCACGGCACAGGAAGGGTTGGAGCGGCGCGTCGTGCCGGTGCCTACGCCGCAGGGGCTGATCCGTTATGAGGAGCGCCTGAATGCCGAGATCCGCATCCTGACCCTGCCCGAGGGCCTGGATCCTGACGAATTGGTGTTGCAAGATCGGGAGCGCTGGGATCGATTGGTGGCCGAGGCGCTGCCGGTGGCCGATCACTTTTTTGAGCGCGCCCGTCGGGAAATCGATGTCTCGACGGCCAAAGGGAAGCGCGAAGCGGCGGAGCGATTGTTGCCCATCCTGGCTGCCATGACCAGCGCCGTGGAGCGCAGCCACCATCTGCAGCGGCTGGCCGGTTGGTTACGCGTCGATGAGCGCAGCTTGTGGGAAGAGCTGCGTCGCCTGGGGGGCTCGCGGGCCAAGCCCTCCTCTGGGGAGGCAAGGCCCCCCACGGCCTCAGGGGGCCAGGCCGTGGGGCGTGCGCTCGCTTCCTCAGCTGACCCTGGGCGTAGACTTGAAGAGCATTTGCTTTCCCTCTTGTTAGGGCAGCCGGCGCTTTTGCGCGAACTGGTCGACGACTATGGGCTGCGTGGGGAGGTATTCGGCCATGTGGAGAATCGCCAGATCTTTGAGCAATTACTTCGCCACCTAGAGAGCCAGAAGGAGCTGGACATAACCGAGGTGCCCCGAGCGTTTGACAGCGAGTTGCGGGCGCATGTAGAATCCCTTCTACACGGCTTGGAAGCCGGGCCTTCTCTGCCGCCGGACCTCGTCCGCGAAGACATTATCAAGTGCGCGACGCGCCTGCAAAAGCAATATTTGGGCCGTTTACTGCGCGAGTTGCGTTATTTGCAACAAAGCGCTCAAGAAGAGGGATCCGCCGAACGTGTGCGCGAGTTGAACGAGACCATCGAGCGATTGCGCCGTGATTATCGAGAAATCGACCGCCGCTTCTATGCCGCCACCTTGTTAGGACGAACCAAGAGAGGATTCCAATACTAGCCATGGATCCTGAGACGCTTCAGGACGCCGAACGCCAGAAAAAAATAGATGAACTCCTGGCCAAGGGGATCCGCGACGAATATCTCACCAAGCAGGATCTGGTCGATGTCTTTGGGGATGAGCCCGAAGAAGACATCGAGGCCATGGCCGTGGCGCTCAATGAGATGGGTATTCCCGTCTTGGATCAGGAGGAAGAAGAGCTTCTCGAAGAGGAGCTCGAAATTGCCGAAGAATCGGAGGAGGAACGTGAGACAGGCGCCGCTACGCAGCGCAATATCCCGGTTAGCGATCCGGTGCGCATGTATCTTCGCGAGATCGGGCGCGTCCGCCTGTTGACGGCCGACGAAGAGATCAAGCTTTCGCGGGCCATCCGCGCGGGGCTGGAGGCCGCCGAGCGATTGGAAAAGGAGGGCGACAAGCTCTCTACTCAAGAGCGCCAAATCCTGGAGCTGAAGGTGATGCAGGGGAATATCGCCAGCCGTCGCCTGGCCGAGGCCAATCTGCGTTTGGTGGTCAGCGTGGCCAAGCGCTATGTGGGGCGAGGTATGTCGTTCTTGGACCTTATCCAGGAGGGGAACCTCGGCCTGCTGCGCGCGGTGGAGAAATTTGATTACACCAAGGGGTATAAATTCAGCACCTACGCTACCTGGTGGATCAAGCAGGCTATTAATCGCGCTATCGCCGACCAGGCGCGCACGATCCGCATTCCGGTGCACATGATCGAATCGATCAATCGGCTTAGTCGCTCCATTCGCCATCTGCAACAGGAGCTGGGTCGCGATCCGACGCTGGAGGAGATTGCTGCCGGCTCCGAGTACCTCTCCGAGCAGGACAAACAAGCCATTGAGGCCCACGCCGAGGGTGAAAGGCTCTCCGGCGATGTCAGGCGGCGGCTCAGGCGCGCGGCGGAAAAGGTGCGGCAGATCATGGCCGTCTCTCAGGAACCCATGTCGCTGGAAATGCCCGTGGGTGATGAGGATAATAGTGCACTGGTCGACTTTATTCCCGACGAATCCCTGATTAGCCCCGCCGAGGAAACGAGCCGCGAGTTGCTGCGCGAACAGATGAACGACATCCTTTCCTCGCTCAGCGATCGGGAACGGGATGTGTTGGCTCTTCGCTTCGGGCTTGTAGATGGCGAGAGCCATACCCTCGAAGAAGTAGGTCAGCGCTTTGGCGTCACCCGTGAGCGTATCCGCCAAATCGAAGCCAAGGCGCTGCGCAAGCTTCGCCACCCAACCCGCAGCCGCAAGCTGCGCGACTATTTAACCTGACCATCCAACCGGGCCGGCTCTGTTGCCAAGAGTGCTGGGCCGGTTTTTGTTTTTTTCGGCGCGTCGATCTGGCAATGCGAGGCGCCGCGCCACAACAATGGGCATTTGTCGTCTGCGGGCTCTAGACGTCGAAAACAATTTGCCAGCTCGCAAACAGGATGGACGGGGATGGATCATGCACAAGATACAAGCACTCCTCCGGTTTCTGACGTTGGGGAAACGTTGGCTACGTATCTTCGCGAGATCGGCCGCGTGCCCTTGTTGCCGGCCGAGGAAGAGCTACGCTTAGGGAGGGCGATTCGCCAGGGCGAGGAGGCGCTTCGGCAATTGCAAGAGGATGGCCTGAGTGCCGACGAAGAGCACGACCTATGGCGACTTGTGATCGAGGGACGGTTGGCCGCCGCCAAGATGGCTGAAGCTAATTTACGTCTTGTGGTAGCAGTGGCTAAACAGTACAGCTATTTGGAAATTCCTCTTGCTGATCTCATCCAAGAAGGGAATATAGGGCTGCTCAAGGCCATCGAGCATTATAACTGCTCTCTCAATTGCCGTTTTAGCACT
Organism: Chloroflexota bacterium; assembly: GCA_014360745.1. Taxonomy (GTDB): domain Bacteria; phylum Chloroflexota; class Anaerolineae; order UBA1429; family UBA1429; genus JACIWY01. Next base: position 1,032 of record JACIWY010000003.1, on the reverse strand, counting down.
TATGCTGTATATTGGATTCGGCAGGCTATTGGTCGAGCTGTGGCAGAGCAGGGCAGCAGTGTGCGGCTTCCTGCCCACGTGGCCGAGTGGGTGCAACGGGTGCGTCGGGTTCTCTCTCGTCTGCGGCAGGATTTGAGGCGAGATCCGACGCTGGAGGAATTGACGCTTGAGGTGGCGCGACTGACGCAAGAAGAACGCTCGGTATTAAAAGCTTGTTTTGCCGAGAAAAAGCCACTTCCACAGACGTTGGAGCGCCGTTGGCTCAAGGCGCAAGAATGGGTACGCACGGCATTGGGGGTGATGTGCGAACCGGTGTCATTGCAAGCGCCGGCAGGTGTCGAGGGCGACCGGGTGTGGGAGGCCCTGGCCGCGACGGAGGAAAGTGGCCCGATCCAACAGGTATGGGGCCGCCTTTTGAAACAGGCCCTTGACGAAACATTGCAGACCCTAACCCAACGCGAACAATTGGTGGTGAGATATCGTTTTGGTCTGGAAGGCGCCGAGGAGAAGAGCTTGGCCGAGCTAGGCGAGCTATTAGGCGTGTCGCGCGAGCGCGTGCGCCAGATCGAGCAAAAGGCGTTGCTCAAGCTGCGTCTGGTCTCGCAGGCCATGCGTTTATCACACTTTTTGCGTTAAAGGGCGCGTTTCAGGGCCTTCTTTCCCTGGCCGCCGATGGTGGGGCCGGCGCATGCCCCCTCAGATGGCCTCGCATACCATCGCAGCGCCCACGCCCTTCCCCTGTGCATAGCCCATTGGCCCCCTCTGCTCCGAACTGGGGAGCGCCGTATTATCCCCTTCCATGGCATGGCTCGAATCTTGCCCCCTATCTTATACCATTTATTGAGTCGACCGTTTAGATTTACAAAGCCGAGCGCTCATTGTATACTATGATCAATAGGGGCGTGTCGGCAAAACGCACCTTGACATAATTATTTATTATATGGTGAGGATAGAGAGATGTTGTACTTTCCGATGTTCAATCCTATGTATTATTTGTTCGCTTTGCCCGCACTTTTATTGGGTCTTTATGCA